>CAZMJK010000032.1:0-12107 GCA_964566555.1 uncultured Bifidobacterium sp.
TACCTCTCCACCGCGATCGCCGACCCCTCCGACCAACTCCGCGTCCGCGTCGGCGCCGACCCGGTCGCCAACGTCAGTTTCGTCACCGATGAGGACTCGCTCTGGCTCACGTTCGACCAGGTGATCGCGGGCGCGCCCACGGACTCGTTTCATCTCTTCATCGACGGCCGGGAACGGTCGGTGTCCTCACCACCAGCGGCGGGGACCGGCGTTGACGGGCGATTCCTCATCCTCTACGACCTCGCCCCCGGCACCCACACGTTGTCACTCGTCGCCCAAGGTGCCGATACCGCCACTCCGCCATCGGCCGGCGCCGCTGCACAGGTGTCGAACCTCCGCATCTCCTCGACCACCGGAATCCAGCGAAACCTCTCACCGACCCAAACCAAGGAACTCCTGGCCTGGGGCGTGGCACTCGTGATCCTTCTTGTGGTGCTCGTGGTCGCCGCGATCACCTTTGCCGCCATACTCATCGTTCGACGGGTGCGAAGGCGATGAGCGAAATGTCGATCGAAGACGCGGTACTCGATGCCGGAGTCCTTCTCCGTGCCGACGGCGCCGACCTTCGCCTCGTCTCGTTCGACCAAGAGCGGAGTGAACTCCACGTCGCCGTCGATCTCGACGGCGCGGAGTGCGCCGAGTGCGTCATCCCACCGGAACTCCTGTCGACCGTCATTACCGATGCGATCACCCGGGCGTACGGTGCCACGGTGAACATCGTCGTCGACGATCCTCGTACCTAACTCGCCCTCAGTGCGGCGCTCGAATCCGAGACGCCGGCTGATAGTTGGGGCCTGCCGTTTCGTCGACTCGTCGGAGAAGCAACTCGCACGGTGGTTCGAGTTGTTCTGCGAGGTCGAGAGATTCGGACCGGCCGAGCAGTTCCCATGGCAGCGTCGTGCATCGATCCGTCTCATCCTCCAACCGTTGGCGGAGCGCGATCCCCTCGCGAGTCACCGAACCTTCGATCGCCAGACCTTTCGCCGTCAACCCTTCCCAGCCGATACGGATCTCATCGGCACTGCTTCCCCTCGAGGTCGGGAGCCAATCCTCCTCGTAGCCGAGCCAGGAATTGTGGAGGACCGATGCTTCGATCCCCGAGAGCCCTGCAGCGGCGACGATCGCCCAATGCGTATCGCCGCGCCATTCCCGCAAACAATTGATCGCATGCCATCCAGACAGGACCGGATCACTTGGCCGCTCCATACGGAGATGGGACGCGAAGAACACACGACCTGCCGTCGGCAAGCGATCGACGATCGACCAGAGCGACGGTCCCGCGGATTCGAGCACTGGGACGATGGCCGGCGCGTACTGGTGAAGCCCTTCGCGAACGGCCTCGTTGCGAGCGCGCCACACGGTGTCGAAATCGGTGGTGCGCGACACCAGGTCGAAGGTGTACGCGATCGCCGGCGGACTGATCGACCCGAAGGCCGCCGGCACCGCTTCGGGGCCAACCGGAGCCAACGGCGCGCACCGAGAGGCGATGTAGCCGATGGGACCAGGAAGCCCGAGGGCCTCGAACCGACCAACCGCACCGGGGTCCCAGAAGATCCAGCCGATCGTGGTCTGCACCGATCGCGAGATTCGACGAGCGATCGACGGCCAGTCCGATCGATCAACAGATGCCATCTAGAGCACCTTGCGGAAGATCTTCGCCTTCCGATCGGTGTAGGGCGGATAGGCCAACGATGGATCCATCTTCGTCCCGCGCGTCAGGACCGGCTTCTGATGTTGGAACAGTCGAACCCCGGATTCGCCGTGATAACTCCCCATCCCGCTCTCACCGATTCCCCCGAAGGGAAGTTTGGGATTGGTCAGGTGCATGATCGTCCCGTTGACCGTGACGCCGCCGGCGGTCGTGCGATCCAAGACCTCGGCGATCACTCGCTTCTTCTCGGCGAAGACGTACAACGCCAACGGATGTGGATGTGCATTCACGTAGGCGATCGCATCACTGGTTGACTCGACCTCGATGATCGGGAGTATCGGACCGAAGATCTCTTCATCCATAAGGCGTGACGTCAGATCCACGTCGATGAGCACCGTCGGAGCGATGAACCGAGTCACGACATCGACATTTCCACCGATCACGGGAGTTCCACCCGCCATGAGTGACACAAGACGATCGAAATGTCGGGGCGAGATGATCCGCCCATAACTGTCGCTCTGTTCGGGATCAGCGCCATAGAAATCCGTGATCGCGGTCCGGAGCTCGTCGATGAACGCGTCCTTGACGGCCGATCCGATCAGGACATAGTCGGGGGCAACACAGGTCTGACCCGCGTTCAACCATTTCCCCCACGCGACCCGACGCGCCGCGACACGCAGGTTGGCCGACTCGTCGATGATGACCGGACTCTTGCCGCCCAGCTCCAAGGTCACCGGCGTGAGATTCTTCACCGCCGCGGACATGACCACGCGGCCAACGGTTCCGTTGCCCGTGTAGAAGATGTGATCGAAACGCTGTTCGAGCAATTCCGTGGTTTCGGGAACACCACCTTCGACGATGGCGATTGCCGATCGATCCATGTATCTCGGCACCAATCGACCGAGAAGCGCCGAAGTTGCTGCCGACACCTCTGACGGCTTCATCACCACTGCATTACCAGCGGCGATCGCGCCGGCGACCGGGACGAGCAGCAACTGAACCGGGTAGTTCCACGGCGCGATGACGAGAACGACACCGACCGGTTCAGGTCGCAGTTGTGACCGAGCCGGCAACGCGACCAGCGGCGTACCGACCCGGCGGGGTTTGTTCCACTTCTTGAGGTTCTTGAGCATCGCTTTGACTTCGCTCGTCACGAATGCGACATCGGTGACGAATCCTTCGACCGCTGGCTTTCCCAGGTCGGTCGCGAGTGCCGCGAGAAACTCGTCCTCGTTTTCCTCGAGCATCTTCAGCATCTGCTCGAGTTGGTGTCGCCTCCACGCCAACGGCCGGGTCAATCCTTGATCAAATGCAGTCCTGAGGGTGTCGGCCACGGAAGTCATGTCCGCATTCAACCAGCCTTTCGCTGTGACCGTCTCCGCAACCACGCAACGGCTCGAACTAGAGGCGCCGCTTCACTTCCCGATACACCTCTGGCCCGACGAGTTCGATGAGTTCGTCAGCCAGAGCATCGATGACCGGTTCGTGACCCACGTAGGAGCGATCACCCTCGGTGCAGCACCACGCCATGGTCGCCCCTTCCTCGCCCCAGTCCGCCCGCGACCATCGGCGCAGGGTCGCTGATTCCGTGGTCGGCGAGGTCTCCACCCAATCCACTTTGATCGGCAGTTGCCAACAGACCGACGGTTTCCATTCGATGGGCGACTCATCGGCATCGATCGCCGCCAAGTGCAGCGCACACCCCGCACCGCCTTCGAATCCGGGCCGATTGAGGAAGATGCAAGCACCATCGATGACGCGGGTGTTGGTGGCGCCCGCATCGGAGAACACGCCGCCACTCGCCGCCTGTTCGTGGAACTGGAACCGATGCGGATCGATCATCGCGGCGAAGGCGCTGATCATCCGCGATTCGTCACCCCCATCAAGCGCAGCACCCACCGAGCAACACCCCTGCTGGAGTTCCTCGGACGGTTCGTCGTGGATACCCAGACAACCCCGACCCCAGATGCAGGACCAGTTGGATCGCAGGAACTCCGCATCGAACGTCCAGGTCACCTCACCATCGACGATGACCGGATTCGCCGAACTGGTTGGGTCAAATGACGGCAGGGGCATTCCGTGATCGTACTTCCAAAGCTATTTTGTCAAGTTGATTGACAAAACTAAAGCAAGTCGGTAAGCACAGGTTCTCACTTTGTTGAAGGGCACCCAATGACCATTGAGACCAACCGCAGCGCCCTCGACCGCACTCGCGTTGTTGAAGACGCGCCGACGCAACTTCAACCCGGCGACGCACGTTTGCGCATTGATCAATTCGCGCTCACCACAAACAACATCACCTATGGCGTCTTTGGCGACATGCTTCGGTACTGGGATGTCTTTCCCGCCACCGACTCACCAACGCAATGGGGTCGGATCCCGACGTGGGGTTTTGCTGAAGTTGTGGAAAGTCGCTGCGCCGAACTTCCAGTGGGCGAACGACTCTTTGGATTTCTCCCGATGTCTGCTGAAACGATCATCACCCCAGGAAGGGTCGATGATCGCGGAGTAAGCGATGTTGCCCCCACCGTCATGGCCTTGCAGGTGCGTACAACCGCTACCAGCGAGCTTCGGCCGATCCCGCGTATCACCCAGACCGCGAAGCACAACAGATGGTCCTCTACCCACTGTTCTTCACAAGCTTTGTTATTGATGACTTTCTCACCGACAACAACGATTTCGGCGCCGAGCAAGTTGTGGTTTCGAGTGCTTCAAGCAAGACCGCGATTGGCGTTGCCTTCTTGGCCGCTGCTCGCGGAATGAAGGCCGTGGGGCTGACATCGGAGAGCAACCGCGACTTTGTTGAGTCGCTTGGCACATACTCCCAAGTCCTCTCCTACCAAGAACTCAATAAAATCGAGCAAATTCCGTCTGTGTATGTCGATATCGCCGGCAACCAAGACCTCCTTCGTTCTCTTCACAGACACCTCTCCGGCGTCCTGCATCACTCGATGGTCGTCGGAAATACGAACTGGAATCACACACCAACGGATTTCGGCGAGCTCACTCCCCCAACCCCTGAGTTCCTCTTTGCTCCAACCCAAATCGCGAAACGCACCAAAGAATGGGGTCGCGATGAACTCGACCGGCGAATGAGTGAGGCATGGAATAGGTACTCACTTTGGACCGATTCGTGGATCGAATTCATTCCTGCGATCGGCGAACCCAACGTCGTTGCCGTGTACGAAACTCTTTGTTCCGGCCGACCTGATCCCAAACTTGGCTACATCTGTTCCCTTCTACCCAAAGACCCGAAATGACCACTCCCAACTCTCCCGAAACGCTCGCCACCGACGGACGCACGGCACGACGCCATCGCGGACGCAACGCTGTTCTTGAATCCGCTCTTCAGCTTTTTGAGGAAGGAAATTTCGAACCGAGCCCTGAGAAGATCGCCGAACGAGCCGGCGTCTCCACTCGGTCCGTCTATCGCTATTTCGAAAACCGCGACGAACTCATTCGTGCCGTTATTGCCCACAAGCAATTGAAGGTTCTTCCGTATTTTCAGATCGAGAACTCTGGCGAAGGCGATCTCAATAGTCGTCTTGCTCGCTTCGTTGCGTCGCGACTGAAGGTGTACGAAGCGATTGGTGCCACGGCGCACGCGATGGCCATCAAGTCAGCCAGCGACCCGATCATTCGTGAGCAAATCGAGTTCCGAAAGTCCATCTTCCGTCGACAGATTCAGACCTATTTCGCTCGTGAGCTCGAGCAGATGACATCTCTGCAGCACTTGGTGGCGCTCAATGCGATCGACACACTCACCCAGGTCGAGTCGCTTGATCGTTATCTCGTGGAACTCAAACTCTCTCCCGACGAGACACGAGAAGTCCTTTTCACTGCAGTCCTCGCGCTTCTTTCACTTGATTCTCTTCATCCCCTTCCATAACCGTTTCTCAAAAGGATCAACCATGGCCGAGCAACTTGAACATCCCTACGGAACCATCAATATCGATCTGGTCGGCAGCTGGCTTCACATGAAGCCTGAAGACGACGGTTGCTTCTGGGCACTCAACCTCATGAAGTACGTCGAGATCGCGAATTACGAAGACGGACGGGAAGGGGTCTCTGGCAAAGCAGCGGACGACGCGTATTCCCCCGTCGGACCTCTTGCTGCAGTTGGTGCTGCAGTGGCGTACTTGGGCGATGTGAAGAGCCAGCCACTCGGAACTCCGATGTGGGACAGAGTCGGCATTGTTCGCTATCCAACTCGCGCGGCATTCTTCGCGATGCAAGAGCGAAAAGATTTTCGAGAGGCCCATGTGCACAAAAAAGCGGGAATGGATTTCACTATCATCCTCGCCTGCCTCCCCATTTCCCATAACGACGAGGCTGCAACCACAGGAGATCTTGTGCTCCTCATTGATAAAGGCACCGATGATCCCTTCGATTCAGTAAGGGGCCTTACGCAAATCGCCTTCTTTGATGTCGAAGGCGTCATCATCGGCGACGAACGTCGTTACGACCGTGCACGCTTTGTTCGTATCGACGACGACGAAACACTTGCGTCAGTCCTCAGCGCGGCAGAGAACGCTGAAGACGCTCAGGTCCTCGTACTCAAGAGTTTCATCGACAACCTTGTCGACACAATCGTCACTGCTCAGGAAAGCTGAAACCCTATGGAGTTCCTACGCACACCCGATGAACGATTTGTCGGCCTTGAGGACTACGACTACGTACCTCACTACCGAACCATTACCGCCGCCGATGGCACTGAACTTCGTTTTCACTTTGTCGACGAAGGCCCTCGAGATGCAGATCCGGTGTTGCTACTCCACGGAAATCCTTCATGGTCATATTTGCATCGCAAGATGATCCGAGGTCTCGTCGCGCGAAACCATCGCGTTGTTGCTCTTGATCTCATGGGGATGGGTCGCTCCGACAAGCCGGTACAGAAGTCGGACTACTCGCTGGCGAACCACATCGACTGGATGGGTCAGTGGTTGATTGCCGAGAACCTCACCAACATCACGTTGTATTGCCAGGATTGGGGCGGCATCACTGGTCTCAACCTGTTGCCCTTACACGGCGATCTCTTTACTCGAGTCATTGCTTCAAACACCGGGATACCAGCAGGTGAAGGCGCGACCGAAGGAATCGAAAACTGGCTTGCATTTGTCAGCAGTGTTGAGGAACTTCCGATTGGCGGCGTGATCCAAAGCGGAACCACGCGCAAACTTTCTCCCGGCGAATTGGCGGCGTACGAAGCGCCGTTCCCCGACGGGCGCTATCAAGCCTCACCGCTCGAATTCCCATTCCTCATCCCGGTGCAGCCCGACAATCCTGGCGTTCCAATGTGTCGAGAGACATGGGAGTATTTGGGTACCTGGGAGAAGCCTTTTCTCACTGTCTATGGCTCCGAAGATGCGATTTCCTATAAACCCGGATCACACCTCAAGTTTCAACGTGTGATCCCGGGCGCCGCCGATCAATCCCACGTTGTCATCGAAGGCGCCAACCACTTCATCCAAGAGGACGCACCCGATCAACTCGTCGACATCATCGACGCATTTATTGTTCAGACACGGAGCAGTTGACTTCAATGCGCCCGCTGACATCCGCCGTTCTCTTCATCGCAGCTCTCGTGGGACTCGCTTCGTGTTCGTCCGGCTCCACCACGCAAACGCAGGCCGATGACACGACCATCGCAGCACCAGATATGCACGACCAACGCTACTGCGAGGTGCTTCTCGTCTCAATGATTGAGTCGAAACCAATCGCCAGCGTCTACAACACCTACCCACTCAACAACTGTCCGCAGGAACGCTGGTCCACGCTCGACGCAAAGACACTCGCCGCTGAGCACGGCTCGACTGTTGCACTTCTCAATGGACCTCGACATTGGATGATCACTCACGTCGAAAAAGTTGGCGACTCGACGACCGAGAAGACTGACTTCGGCGGAATCGAGATGTACAAACAAGCGACGGTCCCGATCGGATCGCTCCTCGATCAAGCTCGTCCCTATTCGCCGTATCCAGTGAGTCGGTCGACGATCTTTACCTATTCCGCTGGCACCGAGATTTTTCAGCTTCTAAGCCCTGATGGTTCGACCTATGTGATGCAGTCGTTCAGCCAACAAAAGGACCCATCACTCACGCTTTCGAAATTGCCTTCTCTTGCGACAACTCTCGCACTCCCACCTGGTTGGAAGTTCGAATCTCGAGTACTCGCCGATGATCTGCGAATTGTCACGGTCAAGAATCCAGCGGAAGTCCTTCAAGACGAACTTGGCAACAGTTATTCGAAAATTCCCACAACTACCGAAAACTAAGGACACACCATGACCGCCCACAAACCCGAACGCCTTGTACCCAACATGCGGAACGTTCGCTACGGCGAGGTTCTCGCGGTGTTCGCTCGCAATGGAGGTTTCGAAGCCGAGGTCTTCGGAACGCAGCTGCTCAATGATTGTCCGCAGGAACTTTGGGAGACGCTCGTCGCAGACGAGATCGCCGCCGAGTTGGGGGCCATCGCCGTCAAACTCAACGGGCCCCGACACTGGACCCTCGATGGATTCGGTCAGAAAGTCGCGGTCGTCGACCCCGTCTTCGGCGACTTCAACGGACTCTCCATGCGCCGAATCGCCGTCGTCGAACTCGGGACGGTTCCGACGGTCGGCCCGTACACCGAAACGCATGTGAATCGGGGTGCGGTCTTCTTCTGGGACGCCGGACGAGTCGTCCACGAACTGGTTCGGCCCGATGGCGAGGCCTACGTCATGCAAGCGCTCTGCATCGGGGTTGACCCATCCATCTCCCCATCGAATCTCGACTCGCTGGGCGATCGACTCGCGCTTCCCGACGGTTGGTCCTATCGCGCTCGCGTGCTCGACGAGGAACTGGTCGTCGACACGACCGACCGACTCGCCACGGTTCTGCAAGACGAGTTCGAGAACACCTACACGCTCCCGTACTAACGCCGTCGGTTCCGGAGAGGCTGCGCTCGCCGCGTCGTGGCTCGTTAGGATCAGCGAGTGGCGAACGTCAAGGAACGAAAGCGCACCAAATCGGGTGTGGGCCTTCTCGCGGTCGGCGCTCTCGGTGTGGTTTTCGGTGATATCGGGACGAGTCCGCTGTACGCGTTCTCGGAGATCTTCTCCGGCGCACACACGATTCCCGTCGTCGAGAGCCGCGTGCTCGGCGCGCTGTCGATGGTGTTCTGGACACTCACCTTGATCGTCTCGGTGAAATATGTGCTCATCGTGATGCGAGCCGACAACCAGGGTGAGGGCGGGATCATGGTGCTGTCCAGCCTTGCGTCCAACGCCGTGAAACGACACCGACTCGGTGCCGGACTGATGCTCCTCGGCCTCATCGGTGCCGCGTTGTTCTACGGCGACGGGTTGATCACCCCCGCCGTCTCGGTGCTCTCTGCCGTCGAGGGGATCGGAGTGGCCGCCCCGGGTCTGAACTCTCTGGTCATTCCGATCGCACTGGTGATCCTGTTCCTCTTCTTCGCCGTGCAGCGGTTCGGCACCGGAAAGGTCGGAAGGGTGTTCGGACCGATCATGGTGATCTGGTTCCTCGCCCTCGCCATCTTGGGTCTCCTCAGCGTCATACAGACCCCAGCGGTTTTGCGTTCGATCAATCCTGCGCACGCCGTGTCGTTCTTCCAAGGCGAACCCTTGCTCGCCTTCCTCGCACTTGGGTCGATCGTTCTCTGCGTGACCGGCGCAGAAGCGCTGTACGCCGACATGGGGCAGTTCGGCCGAGGACCGATCCGGTTGTCATGGTTCGCCATCGTCGCTCCGGCGCTCTACCTCAACTACCTCGGTCAAGGAGCACTCGTACTTCGTGACGCGTCGAGCGTCGACAACTCCTTCTACCTGCTCGTACCTGGTTGGCTTCAGATCCCGATGGTGGTGTTCGCCACGATCGCAACCGTGATCGCGTCGCAAGCGGTGGTGTCCGGAGCCTTCTCCATGACACAACAAGCGATGCGACTGGGCTATCTCCCCCGTATGACGATTCGGCACACGTCGGCCAGTGAGGGCGGACAGGTCTACGTTCCCGCCATCAACTGGATGCTGATGGTCGCGGTGCTGGCCCTCATCCTCGGTTTCCAGGATTCGTCGCGACTCTCCTCGGCCTATGGCATCGCCGTGACGGGCACATTTGTCATCACCGGAGTCCTCGTCGCCATCCTCGCTCGACACAAGTGGGGGGTCTCGCTGTGGATCGTCATTCCCGCTGCGGCGATCGCGCTCGTGATCGACGGCGCATTCTTCATCGCCAACCTCACGAAGTTCACTCACGGGGGCTGGTTCCCCCTCGTCGTCGCCGTCGTCATCGTCATCGTTCTCAGCACCTGGCAATGGGGACGGAGACGTCTCCTCAGCCGCATGGACGAGCTCGGGTCGAAGGTGGAGGACATCCCCGATCTTCTTTCGACACCGCACCTGGTGCGGACACCGGGCGTCGCCGTGTATCCCACGATCGAAGACGGTCTCCCGATCGCACTCGCGCAGCGAATTGCTCTCGAACATGCCGTCAACGAAGTCACCGTCATCCTCCACCTTCGAACCGCCGACTCGCCCCACGTCGATGACGCCCATCGTGTGGAGATCACGAATGATTACTTCATCGAGGTGACCGCGACGTACGGCTACATGGAGCGCATCGACATCCTCAACATCGTCACTCGTGTTCACGAGTCGCATCCGGAAGTCGACCCCAACACCTGCACGTTCGTCTTCCACACGATGAACGTCGAGGCTGGTGCCAAGAATCCGATAAAACGGATTCCGGCAGAGGCATTCGCGGTCATGCAGCGAAACGCAACCGACCCGCAACACTATTTCGGCCTGCCCGCCGACAGGGTGCTCGAGTTCGGACGACTCATCGAGATCTAGGACTCGAACACCCGCTCTTCATCGCGCTACCGGCGGCCCAGTGCCGCCTCGATCGCCGCTTGGATCTTCGGCCCCATCGCCACCACCGCGCTCGGGGTGAAGTGCACCCCATCAGGACGAACTCCATTGGGATCGATCGCCACGCCCTTGCACGAATCGTTCGGACAGACGATCGGCTGAAGGTCCACGAACACCGTGTCGGCTGAATGTCGCTCGGCGAAGGCTCGTTGGAGATCCCGCACGAATCCGAATCGCCAGATGTTCGCCGGCAAGAGTGATTCCTGTCCGTCACCCGATTGGGTCGGATCAGCGAGTGGATCGGCCTGCGCGAGCAACATGAACTTCGCTCCAGCGTCCACAACGAGTTGTCGCGCCGATTCGAGATTGTCGTTGTAGATCTGTACCCATTCGGGAGTTCCGAAGGTCACCCAACTCCCGTCAACTTTGTAGTCGTAGGTATCGAACAACGTTGACGACCATGCCACGACATCGGGATCGAACTGCTTGAACAACGGCGGCCACTCGGATTCGCGTTCGACGCACCATCCGGTGTTCTCCTTGACCACCTTGAAGGAACGCTGCGGATAACGAACCAGAGGACATCCATAGTCCGCCTTGTTCCACAGCAGAACCTTTGTGCTGTCGAAGGGAGAGTCGTAGCCCACCGGATGGGGGAAATCGAGATGGCCTCCCCCCATATTCCACGCCACCGAATCGCCGAAGAGCAGCAGTCGGATCGCTCCTTCGCCTGACGTTGATTCAACTGGCGCCGCGACTGTGGAGAACTGTGTCGCTGGCGCGGGTACCGGCCTCGAAATGACCCACACCGCTACGAGCGCAACACCGATCCCCGTGATCGAAAGAAGCGCAACTCGACGACCGTCCCTCATCGAACGAAATGGGCGTTCGATGAGCAAGTACGAAAGTGTTGCAGCGATCGCGGTGAGTCCAATCCGCACAAGAAAGAGCGATACGCCATCGAACGGCGTATTGGACTTCGTGACGAAGACGCGTACGGGCCAATGCCAGAGATACACGCTGTAGGAAACCAATCCGAGAACGCAGAGCCAGCGCAGTTGGAAGACGCTCGTGATCACCTTGCTGTTTGCCGCACCCGCCAAGATGACCATCAACGAGGCGACGGAAATCAAGAGGAATCCGAATCGATACAGCCATGCCGATCGAAAATCGGACTCGACACACACGTACCCGAGAAAGATGATCGAGACTGCGGCGATGACCGTCAGAACTCGCGTCGAAATCTGCTTGCGCACTCCAGTGGACCACAACCACCAGAGACAAGCGCACGCCACGCCGACGAAGATCGCGTGGACTCGTGTATCCGTACCGAGATAGATCCGCGACGGATCGGCACCTTCGTCGTACTTCACCGCCATGAGGGTGGCCGACGCGATCGCTCCAACAATCGACACACCAAGGAGCAATCGACAAAACCGTGCAGTCGATTCGCGATGTCGACGGGCGAAGTAGATCCCGACAAGAAGCAGAAGGGGGAAGACGACGTAGAACTGTTCCTCCACCGCCAGTGACCAGAAGTGGCTGAGAGGGGACTCGGAACCGAACGCCGCTTGGTAGGAATTG
>CAZMJK010000033.1:0-12051 GCA_964566555.1 uncultured Bifidobacterium sp.
CCAGATGAAGAAACAGGTGAAATAGAGCATGGAGAGGAACACCTCGCCAAGACCCCAATTGGTACTCGCTGCAAACATCGAAGCCTCCTGTGTGTCGCAATGGACACGTCACGCGGCGCGAGACCATCTCTCGCGGCACGAAGATCCTACCGAGCGACGAGCTCCGGATCCGGCATTCGAATGGATTTTGTTTCCGAGTGGTTCAGGGCATGATCGCCGTGCGGCTCACCGGCTCGGGAACGAGTTGACGACGATGCAGTGCTCGTTGCAACGCGTCGAGAAGTACGTCACGGGTTTCTCGAGGATCGATGAGCTCATCGAAACCAAGGTGGGCCGCTGATCGATACGAGGCCTGCAGTTCGGCGTCGCGAAGGAGCGCCGCCTCATCGGCATCGGCGTTCGTGGCGCGACTCATGGCACTCGCCCCCATTGCGCCCAACGTGGCCCCGGGATAGGCAAACGTTGCAGATTGGTTGTCGAATCCCACGAGCGACATCACCATCGAACCGAATCCGTACGCCTTGCGCAGCGTCAGATGCAGTTTCGGACTCGTCGCCTGCGTTTGCGCTGCGAACATTCGGGCTCCGGACCGGAGCACACCATCTCGTTCCGACGCGCTGCCAGGCAACATCCCCGGATTGTCGGCGAGGAACACCAGCGGCAGATGGAACGAATCGGCGACCATGATGAAATGGGCGGCCTTGTCCGCGGCGGCCGCGTCGATGGAGCCTGCGATCACGTTCGGTTGGTTAGCGATGATGGCAACCGATTCGCCGCCCAATCGGGCGAGCCCACAGATCATCGACGTTCCGAAACCCGGCTGCACCTCGAACCACGAGCCGTCGTCGACGACGACATCGAGGACGGCTCGCATGTCATAGACATGACGCGAGTCGCTCGGGATGATCGATAGCAATTCGTCGGTCGTCCGGAAACCTTGATCCTCGCTCTGTGATGCAGGGAGATGAGGCGCGTAGCTCCATGCGCTCGAAGGGAAGAACGAGAGGTACACGCGCAGCATGTCCAGTGCCACCTCGTCGGTCGCAGCGACATTGTGAATGAGTCCGCTTTTTTTAATGATACGGCGACCACCGAGATCCTCCTTCGAGATCTCCTCACCAAGTGATTCCCGAACCACCGGCGGACCCGCGGTGAACACCGATGCGTCGTCGGTCATCACGCTGAAGTCCGACATCGGCACGATCAGCGCGCCGTGACCGGCCGAGGCCCCCATCACCGCGCTGACCACGGGAATCTTCCCCGAGCACTTGGCCTGAATCAGGAGATCGGTGGGCGCTCGACCCCCACCCCCACCGCCACGGTGCCCGGCGCCCTCGAGCAACATGATGAGCGGGATGCGCTCGGCCAGCGCCAGTTCCGCGAGGCGGTACCGCTTCGATGTGCTTCCCGGCCCGATGGATCCGGCCAGAACGGTGAAGTCCTCCGCTCCGATCATCACCGGTCGGCCGTCGATACGACCGGCACCGGCGACGATGCCGTCGCCGGGAACGTCGCCCACGAGGGTCCCGAGTTCCCGGAATGAACCCGGATCGAGCAGATACTCGACTCGCTCCCGGGCATTGAGCTGCCCTTTGGTCCGCTTCTTGGCCAGGCGCTCCTCTCCGCCCATCGCGCGCGCGTCACCACGACGTTGCGCGAGGTCGTCCAGAGCCGGACCCCAACCCCCGGGGAGTTCCGATGCGTCGTTTTCGTTGGGTGTCGTCACGGGTGCTCCTGGGGCAGTTCAATCGTGTTCGAGCGAACGTCCATCGTCGCTCTGCAGCGTACGGCTCCGTTGCGGCGTCGACCGAACTCCCCGCCGACCTCATCGCTGGCACCGAGGAACTACCGTTCCCGTGAGCCACAGGGGGAACTGCATGACCATCGATGTCGACGACCTACTTGCACAAGCCAGTGAGCTCTCCGGTGGACTGACCGACTTCGGTGACCCCTCGTTCCGCACCGGACTGGACCTCTTCATCGACTCGGCCATGGGAGAAGGGCAACTGACCGAGATCGGAAAGGCTGCGGCACAGGGCATGGCCGTCGGCAACCTCGTCAACCGCCTCGGCGTCGTGGAGTGGCACCGCACCCACCCGATGCTCTCGTCCTCGACCATCGATTCCCCGATCTTCCTCATCGGATTGCCGCGAACCGGCACCACGGCGTTGAGTCACCTCTTGTCGGTCGATCCCGCCAATCGGTCACTCCTCGGATGGGAGATCAACCAATCGGTTCCACCGCCGACGACCGCCACGTACCGCACCGATCCCCGATTCCTCGCGGCGATGGAGGCGCCCGACATGCTCGGGATGCTCAATCCCGACTTCAAGTCCATTCACCACGACCCGCCCGATATGCCCCTCGAGTGCGCGACCCTCCTCGGTCAGCATTTCTCGAGCCTGCATCTGCCAACGACCTTCAATCTCCCCAGCTACATGGAGTGGATCCAGACGAACGATCACACCGCGGCGTACGAATGGCATCGAACGGTGCTCCAAGTGCTGCAATCGGAATGTCCCGGACGGTGGCAACTCAAGTCCCCGGTGCATCTGATCGATCCTTCGGCTCTCGCCGCGGTGTATCCCGATGCACGATTCGTTCTCACCCATCGCGATCCCGTGAACGTCATCGCGTCCGTCTGCAGTCTCGTTCGCTCGCTGAGCGGCACGTTCACCGATGCGGAGTGGCAGGACTACATCCGCGAGGTCTGGCCGGAAGTGATCGCCACGTTGCTCGAAAACCAAAGTGCCTTTCGCGATGCGCAGACCGCGCTCGGTCGTTCGGACGCGTTCGTCGATGTCGCCTACGCCGATCTCGTTCGTGACCCGATCGGGACGGTCGCCTCGATCTACGAACAACTCGGCGAGGAGTTCACCGCCGAAGCCGAGGCGGCGATGCGCCAACACAGTGCTGAACACACGAAGGACCGATTCGGGGCCCACACCTATTCCCTCGAGGAATGGGGACTCGATCGCGATGCGCTCACAGAGCGCGTACAGCCCTACCTCACCCGATACAGCGAATTCCTGGAGTGATCATGACCGGCTTCGAACACCTTCTCGACGAGAACGACACGGTCGGACTCGCCGCACTCGTTGCCGACGGCCAGGTCAGCAGCCTTGAGCTCGTCGATGCCTCGATCGCTCGTATCGAAGCACGCAACACCACGTTGAACTCGGTCGTGGCGAAGCGCTACGACGAAGCTCGCGCCGAGGCCCGGTCGATGACTGCGACCTCACCCATCGCCGGCGTTCCGTTCCTGGTGAAGGACCTCAACTGCGATGTCGCCGGACTTCCCTCCACCAGCGGAAGTCGGCTCTTCGCCGACGTGATCGCCGCCACCGACAGCGAACTCACGAAGCGGTTCAAGGCCGCGGGACTCCTGATCCTCGGCAACACCAACACGCCCGAGTTCGGCAAGAACGCGAGCACCGAGCCACTGCTGTTCGGACCGTCGCACAATCCGTGGAACACGAACTATTCGACCGGCGGCTCTTCGGGTGGGTCGGCGGCGGCAGTCGCGGGCGGCATCGTGACCGCAGCCCATGCCAACGACGGCGGTGGTTCCATTCGGATCCCGGCATCGGAATGCGGGCTCTTCGGCCTGAAGCCCACTCGCGGCCGCACCCCAACGTGGCCCGCAGCGGCGGCCTTCGCCTATCCCATGGGCATCGGCCATGCCGTGACGCGAACCGTTCGCGACAGCGCCGCGATTCTCGACGCCATCGCCGGGCCACTCGCCGGTGACCCCTACCCCGCTCCTGCACCACCCGAGTCCGGGTCCTTCCTCGCCGCGCTCGCCCGGCCTCCTCGCCGGCTCCGGATCGGCATGAGCACGAGCTCACCGACGGGGGCGGCGATCCATCCTGCGGGCGTGCGAGCCATCGAGCGAATGGCGTCACTCCTCGAAGAATTCGGCCATGAGATCGTCGAGGGCTCACCGTCGTGGGATCTCTCGATGCCCGGAACTGCGCTTTCGGTCGTCATGGGAGTGACGACCGCTCGAGTGGTCGAGGATCGGCTCGCCGAACTGGGACGCGAGATTCGCGATGACGACATCGAGCCGTTCACGCGATTCCTCCACGATCGGATGCTGCAACTCTCGGGTATCGAGGTCAGCCACGCGCTGCAGTCCATCGAGATCGTGAGCCGCGACGTCGCGAGGTTCTACGACTCGCATGATCTCTGGCTCACCACGACGTTGCCCGTCGCTGTCCCGGAACTCGGCTGGCTCGACACCACCAGCAACGACGCCATGTTCACACGCGCCGGACGATTCTCCGAACTCACCGCCGTCTTCAACGTGACCGGGCAACCGGCCGCGTCGGTGCCCGCTGGTTTCGACGAGAACGGACTCCCCGTCGGCGTGCAGATCGTGGGCCGGCACTGCGCCGAAGAACTCCTCCTTCAGGTCGCCGCCCAGATCGAGGCCGCCGCACCTTGGCCCACACTGGCCCCGTGGCCGCCGTCCAACTGACGACACCGCGCGGGTTGCTCGGCGATCAATCAATCGGACACGCGCCGGTGTCGCGACGCCAGACACCGAGACCGTCGACCACTCGGTCGAGGTCGTAACAGCGATTGAGCCACGAACCGATCGGGAACGATTCCGGTCCGTAGAGCGCCCAGTCGGTGTCTGGTCGCGCCGCATTGATCACGACCGTCGGTGGGTGCTCGTTGACATCGTCGAAGAAGAGCTCCCATCGCGACCGAAACGGTTCTTGGGCGATGACTCGCTCACCCAGAGGCCGCGAGCGACTGGCCCAGTTCCCCGTGAGGTAGCCATCGTGCAGGAAGATCCCGGAAGGCCGCCGATTGGCGGCGACGTAGACGTCCGGCAACGCACCCCAGACGACGATCCGTTCGTCCGGTGAGGTGATCTGTTGCACGTAGCGACCGAGGGCGGTGTAGTTCGTGAGATCGGGACGATGCACGAGTGACAGCCCCACCATGGCCACCAGCAGCCCCGCCGAGAGCCACGCAAGAACTCTCCACACGTGTTTGGGCGCGGTGAGCAAAGCGCAACCGGTCAGCACTGCGAGCGGTGGAACGACCTGCTGGTAGTAGTGCCCGAAGAATCGAAGGCCGATCGGAATGACGAGAACGGAACCGACCAGCCACGTAACGATCACGACATCAGGGCGGAATCGACGCCGAAGCGACGCCCACGCCCCGTACATCAAGGGCAGGTGAAGGAGCAGGAACACCGCGGTGAGTCCGAGACCGATGGCGGCTGCACGGGCCAGCGAGATGCCCCCATCGAGATAATCACCGTTATCGATCCACACCCATCGAAGCATCTCGGTGCGGCCGAAGACGGCGAAGATCGGCACCGCGACCGCGAAGGTACCTATCGCAACGGCGGCCATGGAACGCCAACGAAGCGCCGACTGTCGGAACGCCTCGAGCAAGACCGGAAGCCCAACGACGATGTAGGGCTGCTTGCAGTTCGCCGCCACCACGACCGCCGCACCAGCGAGTGCGAACCACAGCCCCTTCCTGTCGACCGAATCGCGGGTTCGGAGAACGCACAGAATCGCGAGCGAGGCGGGCAACATCCCCCACAACTCGAAGTTGGCCGCTTGTGCATCGGGCGGAAGGAACAGCGCCGTACCGATGATCGAGAGGACTCCGGCGAAGAGCGCAGCCCGTCTCGCCAGTGTCAGCCGACGAACGATCTCGGTGACCACCAGTCCGTTGACGAAGATCAGGACGGCGACGAACAGGCGAATCACCCGCATATCGACGCTGAGTTCGCGCAGGGCCGCGTACATCACCGGAACCACCGGCGGCTTTCGATCAATCACGTCGACGTACAGCTGGCCGCCGCCGCGCACGATGTCCCCCATGACCGCGAGATAGGACTCGTCACGGTCGAACATCCCGTTGTAGAGGAGACCAGGAACTCGTGACACGAACGTCGTCACCGCCAGGACTGCGACCGTCCAGGTCGGCCAGGACATCCGGCCCAGACCGCGCTGCACCGCATCACCCAGACGCGATGGCCCTCGGGTCCATGTCTTGGTCGCACGATCGGTGGTGGTCACAGCCCTCTCCTGCGCCGACGGAATCAGCTGTCGCCGACGAGCGCTCAACATGGTCGCCCCCGATGATGGCAGACACCTAGCCTCAACGGGAGTGAGCCCTCCTTTTCCCACCCACGGCACCCCGGACGCGGGGTCGATCGCCGACCGACAGGCCATCCACGACGTCGTCCTGACCTATTGCCGGGGCATCGATCGTCTCGATCCCGAGCTCGTCGCGTCGTGTTTCCATGAGGACGCCGTTGACACCCACGGTTCGTTCGAAGGGACCGTGGAGGAGTTCATCGCATGGTCGTTCAAACTTCTCGGTCGGTATGACGCAACGATGCACCTCGTCGCCAACCATCTCGCAACCATCGACGGCGTTGCCGCAGTGACCGAGACCTACGGCGTCGCTCATCACCGCTCATCGGACCCCGATCCACGACGGAACCTCACCGTCGGGTTCCGTTACATCGATCGATTCGAGCGACGCGGTGACGGGCCGTGGCGCATCGCACGCCGAATCGCCACGACCGAATGGGTCACCGCCCCCGCACCGGGATCGGAGTGGCCGATTCCCACCGACTCCGCAGTGGGCCGACGCGACCGGAACGATCCGCTCTATCTCCTGCTCGATCAACTCCCACGCCACTCCTCAACCACGGAAGAAGACCACAATGCGCGCCGTCCGCTGTCCTGAAGGATCCCCCACCGTCGTCGACATCCCCGAGCCGTCGGGAGACGGACTGATCGTCTCGGTCGCGTCCGCCGGCATCTGCGGCTCCGATCTCCATCTCCTGAACTTCGGCCTTCCGGCAACGTTCGGTCACGAGTTCGCGGGAACCCTCGCCGATGGGACTCCGGTCGCGGTGGAACCGATCGATCCGTGCCTAGTGTGCGACGCGTGCACGGATGGCAACACGCAGTTGTGCGTCCGCGGACCGTCCATGGCGTTCGGTGTCGGACGCGACGGCGGCATGGCGGAGAAGGTCCTCGTCCCCGAAACGTCGATCGCCCGACTTCCCTCCGGTGTCGATGCCACCGACGGATGTCTCGTCGAACCTCTGGCCGTCGCCGTTCACGGCGTTCGTCGCGGTGGCGTGCGCGGAACCGACCGAGTTGCGGTCATCGGTGGCGGGACCATCGGTCAGATGGCCCTCGTCGTGGCCCAATACGCGGGTGCCACCGTGGATCTGCTCGCCCGCCACGAACGCCAAGTGGAGGCCGCCACCCGACTCGGAGCGGGGACCGTCGACGGAAACGGCTACGACATCGTGATCGAGGCGGCGGGCACCGCCTCGGCGCTCGCCGAAGCAGCTGATCGATGCCGACCCGGTGGAACGATCATCCTCCTCGGCAGCTACTGGGACGGCGCCGTCGAGATGCCGGGAATGGCCATCGGGATGAAGGAGCTCTCACTCGTTCCCGCCGTCATGTACGGACGAAGCGGCCCATCACGCGATGTCGACACCGCAGCCACGATCTTGGGCCAGCGACCGGAACTGCCGGGAATCGTGATCACGCATCGCTTCCCCCTCGACGGAGCAGCCGAGGCGTTTCGTGTCGCCGCTGATCGATCCGCCGGCGCCATCAAGGTCGTTCTCGAACCCTGACCGTCACCCCGCGATCGGAGTCATCCCTCGATCGCAGCGAGCAACTCGGTGATCGACGGGTTCACGAGGAGTTCGTCTCCTACGAGCACGCTCGGAACCGTTTCGCAACCGATGCGGTCATTGAGCAGCGCTCGAGCCTCGTCGTCCTCCCAGATGTTGCGGGTCTCGACCTCGAGGTCGTGGCGCTCGATGGCCGAGAACAACATCCGACAGAACGGGCAATGAGGCCGCCAGAGTACGACGGGCACCGAGTCAGTCGTCATCGTCGATTCAGTCGAACGAGAGTGGATCACGGAGGGAACGCTTGAGTTCCGCGAATCCCGGGGTCCGAGCCAGTGCCTGCACCGCGTCCCAGAGTTCGAGGGCCGCTTCGCCTCGGGGGATCGACGAGATGACGGGCCCGAACAACGATGCTTCGTTCGCCGTACCCGGCGCGAACGTGAGGATCGGCGTTCCGACATCTCGACCGGTTCGCCCCAGCGCCAGTTCCGTCTCCTCACGAAGGAGGGAATCCCAGGAGCCGTCGTCGGCTGCCGACGCGAGTTCGGGATCGAGACCTGCGGCGAGGACGATCTCTTCGACGAGGTGTTCCGGGATCGGTTCGCCTCCGAAGACGGCAACGGAAACGCCCTCGTGATGCATCCGTTGGCCAGCGGCGGTGTAGAAGGCGCCGACCGCATCGTTCCCGCCGGAGGCTCGGGCCGCAGCGGCGACGCGCAGAAGGCGGCGACCGAGGCCGTGCAACGCCGGATAGGCCGGAGGAAAGGTCGAGTAGTCGGTCTCTTCGTTGACGATGGCGAGCGCGATGAACCTCCAGTCGACGGAGATCCCACGGAGCGAAGCGACTTCCTCCACCCATCGACTCGTGACCCACGCGAAGGGACAGATCGGATCGAAGTAGAACTCGAGATCGGCGTCTGATGTCATCGCATCACGATAGGGCGACTCCTCATCGTTTCCCACCCAACGAGTACTCTGAACACCGATGGAACCAATTCCCGAGTCGCCATTCGAAGCACTGCTCGAGGCCATCTCCGAGCGGAACGCCGAGGCGGCGCAGGCCATGAGCGATGGTCGACGGATGCGCACCGAGCGCGGTCGCGCTGCGGTCGTCGAAGGGCTCCTCGCACTCGTGAATCAAGGGATCCACCCCACCGTCGCCGAGATCGCGGAGCAGTCCGGCGTTTCCGAGCGAACCGTCTTCCGTTACTTCCCCGACCGCGAATCGATGTACATCGCAATCGCTGTCGAGATCTTCCCCAAGATCGCTCACTGCTTAAGCCTGCAGCCCCCGACGGCGGGTCTCGACGAGAGGCTCCGCGGGCTGGTCCAACTCCGAGTGGAGATGACCGAAGTCGCCGGCAAGTACGCCGATTGGGTGGAGAGCACCGATAAGCCAACGATCGCCCAGACCACGATCACCGCGTTACGACGTGAGCAGATGCGACGTCAGATCGCCGTTTGGCTCGCCCCCGAGTTGTCCGACGACCGCAGCAATCTGAGTACCGTCATCAACGCCATGCTGACCCAACGTCCGATCGGCATGATCCTCGAGGAGTTGTCACCTGAGCAGACGACCGAGGTGCTCGTCAATGCCGTCCGGCGGATCCTGGCGAACGACTAGCCACCACACACCGACGGACCGCTCCTGACGGGCGCCCGTCGAAGGTCAGAACGCGGATTCGATCACGTCTACGCGGCGACCCACAACACAGGCCACATCGAATCGAAGCATGTCCCGTGGAACCGAATTCGCCGCGAGCCACTGCAGCGCGAGCCGACGAAGTCGCAGTTGTTTGGACGCGGTCACTGCGGAAGCGGGACTCCCATACGCGTTCGTCGAACGAGTCTTCACCTCACAGAAAACGACACAGCGACCACGCCGGAGCACGAGATCGATCTCGCCGTCGCGGCAACGCCAGTTTCGATCCAACACCGTGTAGCCCCGCTCGACGTACCACCGAGACGCCAATTCCTCACCGTGGGCTCCGAGCGCCCGGCGACCGGCCGTCAATCGAACTGCACCATCACGGGAGTTGCATCTCCTCGCGGGGCAACTCTTCGATGTTGACGTCCTTGAACGTGACCACTTTGACGTGGGAAACGAATCGGTTCTGCCGGTACATGTCCCAGACCCATGCGTCGCGGAGCTCGATCTCGACCCGGGGGCGGCCATTCTCGTTGACCACGTTCTGATTGACTTCGTTCGCGAAATAGAAACGACGTTCGGTTTCCACGACGTAGCGAAACATCGGGCAGACGTCTTTGTATTCGCGGTAGAGCTGCAACTCGACGTCGGACTCGTATTCCTCGAGATCCTCAGCACTCACACGCAACTCCGCTCGACAACTCGTCGATTCCGTGCCCCAGCGACGATGGGCGAATCGAAGGTCAGGGCCGGCCACGAACCGGCGAGAAACGCGACGTTCAGTCGCGCTTTTCCTTGATCTTTGCCGCCTTACCGACGCGGTCGCGCAGGTAGTACAACTTCGCTCGGCGCACGTCACCGC
Organism: uncultured Bifidobacterium sp.; assembly: GCA_964566555.1. Lineage (GTDB taxonomy): Bacteria > Actinomycetota > Acidimicrobiia > Acidimicrobiales > Acidimicrobilacustridaceae > Acidimicrobilacustris. The sequence continues at coordinate 10,153 of CAZMJK010000033.1, forward strand.
GCGACACGACCTCGATCTTCGAAACGATCGGGGAGTGGACCGGGAACGTGCGCTCGACGCCCACACCGAAACTGACTTTGCGCACGGTGAAGGTCTCTTGGAGGCCACCGCCCTGGCGACGAATCACGGCCCCTTGGAACACCTGGACGCGCTCACGGTTGCCTTCCACCACTCGGACATGCACCTTGAGGGTGTCGCCGGGGGCGAACTCGGGCACGTCGTCGCGGAGGCTCTGGGCGTCGATCAGATCGATGGCGTTCATTGAGATGTCCTGGCTGCAGATCCCACGGTGAAGCGGGTGAAGAGTCGAAATCGGGTCCGGAACCGGTTGCCCGAGGGAGTTGCCATCGTAGGCGGAGCCGTCCGTCAACGGCAAAGCGCCGATCGACCCGTACTCAACCGCCCAGATCGTGGTCCTCGAGGAGACGTCGTTCGGCCTCGGTCACGCCGCCGCGGGCCTCGATCAGGTCCGGTCGGGCCGAGAGCGTCCGACGAAGGGCCTGTGCCCTGCGCCACCGGGCGATCCGGGCATGATCGCCCGATCGAAGGACCTCGGGAACGGCCATCCCCCGGAACTCCGCCGGCTTGGTGAACTGGGGGTACTCGAGGAGCCCATCGCTGAACGATTCCTCGCCGGCCGATGCCGAATTCCCCATCACCCCGGGCACCAATCTCCCCACGGCCTCGAGCACCACCATCGCCGCGACCTCCCCGCCCCCGAGGACGTAGTCACCGATCGACAACTCTCCGTCGCAGAGGTCGGTGCGAACGCGATCATCGACCCCTTCGTAGCGGCCACAGAGCAACGAGAACCCGCCCGATCCGGCGAGCTCCTGGGCCATGGCCTGATCGAGTCGACGTCCACCCGGACCGAGAAGGAAGAGCGGTCGAGGGGGATCGACGGCCTCGACCGACGCGTAGATCGGTTCGGGGAGCAGGACCATGCCCGCTCCACCGCCGAACGGCGTGTCGTCGACGGTGCGATGCACGTCGGTGGTGTGCGCACGCAGATCATGGACGCGAACGTCGAGAAGTCCACGAGCGGCGGCACGACCCAACAGACTCTGCGCGGCGAAACCCGACACCATGTCGGGAAAGATCGAGAAGACGTCGATGCGCATCTCGCGTCAGTCCCCGTCTTCGAGGAGTTCGAACAATCCAGTGGGAACGTCGACGATGAGTCGCCCCTCGTCGTCGCGACCCTCGACGAACCGCAACGGGACGAGAGCACCCGATTCGAGCACGAGCAGGTCACTCGCAGGGTTGTCCTGCACCGCGGTGACGTTCCCTCGCACCGTGCCGTCGACCTCGACCACGGTCGAACCGATCAACTCGTGAACCCACAACGCGTCGGGGTCGCCATCATCGATCGGTTCCGCCGAGAGCAGGAGACCTGCGAGTCGTTCCGCCCCCTCGCGACCGACGACCCCGTCGAAGGTCACCACCCATCGATGCTGATGTGGACGCGACGAAACGACGACGAGTTCGCGACCGTCGGCGAACAGTCGGGTACCGGGACTGACTCGGCTGGTCTCGGTCGTCGTGAGAGTGACCACGACATCGCCGCGCACGCCATGTGGCTTGTCGATGCGGCCTACCTCGAGGAGGTTCACCGATTCAGTCGAGGAACTCGACCTCGACATCGCCGCCGTCACGGGCAGCGGCGGCGCGCACGACCGTACGAATCGACTGCGCGACACGACCGCGCTTGCCGATGACACGGCCCATGTCGCCAGGACCGACGTGAACGTTCAAGACCGCCTTGCGGCCGCGGTTGTCGAGTTCGATCTCGACGGCCGAGGGGTCCTCGACGAGTTGCTGGACGACGTAGGCCAACACGGCTTTGGCCGTGGTGAAGTCGGGAGTGTCTTCCGACGTGTCGACGGAGTCGGCGACGTC
>CAZMJK010000034.1:0-3560 GCA_964566555.1 uncultured Bifidobacterium sp.
CATGAACGCCACTCGCCAACCCGCCATCGAGAACGACTTGGTCATCGAATACAGCTCGACGGCGACTTCCTTGGCCCCTTCGGCTTGAAGGATCGACGGAGGGCGATATCCGTCGAAACCGACATCAGCATAGGCGTTGTCGTGAACGACCACGACGTCGCGTTCGCGAGCGAAATCGACGACCTTCTGCATGAACTCGAGGTCGACACACGTCGTGGTGGGATTGTGCGGGAAGGACATCACGATCACTCGCGGCTTGGGCCAGGAGTATTCCCACTGCTCGCGAAGGTTGTCGAAGAAGTCCTCTCCGGTTCCAAGGGGGACCTCTCGGATATCGGCGCCGGCGAAGAGGGGCCCGTAGATGTGGATCGGGTACGACGGCGAGGGGACGAGGGCGGCGTCACCCGGCTGCAGGAGCGTCCACATCAAGTGGGAGAAGCCTTCCTTGGCGCCGATGGTGCTGATGACTTCGGTATCGGGATCGAGCGTCACGCCGAATCGGTGCTGGTAGTACCCGGCGATCGCTTCGCGAAGTTTGGGGATCCCTCGGCTCGACGAGTAGCGATGATTGCGCTGGTTGTGAGCGGCCTCGGCCAGTTTCTCCACGGCGATGTCGGGAGACGGCAGATCGGGATTCCCGAAACCGAGATCGATCACGTCCTCACCCGCACGCCGCGCCTCGATCTTCAGCGAATCGATGATCGTGAAGACATACGGCGGTAGCGACGTGATTCGGCGGAACTCCATTCGGGCGAGGCTAGTGGAGCAGCGCGGCGCCGATCGCACCAGCGGCCGGCCCCGACTCGGCCAGTACGAGCTGCGTATGGCGTCGAGCATGCCCTCCCAGCACCTCGTCGAGAAAGCGCTCGCGCGCCCGTTCCAGATAGAGGTCAGCGACATCGATCATCCCGCCGCCGAGCACCAGCAGATCGGGATCGAGCACATCGGCGAGGTTGGCGAGGCCGAGAGCGAGCCACTCGGCGAACTCCTCCCACACCGCGCCGACGACCCGATCGCCATCACGTCCGCGCCGGACGAGTTCCTCGCTGGTCACCTCGGTCGAAGCACGTTCGGAAACGATGCCGCGCTGTTGCGCCAACCAGACGACGCCACTGCCCGATGCGTAACGCTCCCAGCAGCCCCGCCGTCCGCAGACGCATCGGGGACCATTCGGATCCACGCACATGTGTCCGGGCTCGCCCGCGAATCCGTGCCGACCTCGAAGAAGCCGACCGTCGACCGCCACCGACCCGCCGATTCCCGTCCCGAGAGTGACGAGCACGACATCACTGGCTCCACGCGCCACTCCAACTTCCATCTCCGCCGCCAACGCACAGGTTGCGTCGTTGTCGATCACAACCTCGACGCCCAGCGACGCCGCCAGTTCGGCCCGAGCCGGAACATCGATCATGCAGGCGAGGTTGGGAGCAGCACGAAGAACGGCGCCGTCCTCGACCAGGCCGGCAAGCCCGACTCCAAGCCTGTCGTTGACATCGAGTTGCGTTGCCAGTTCGACGATGCCCGCCAACACCCCGTCGGCGGTTGCAGGGGTCGGGACCACGAGTTGTTCCACCACATGGTGCGGCTGACTCGGATCGAGCGCGACCGCGAGCATCTTGGAGCCGCCGACATCGATGCCCACCAACCGTTCCGTCACGGACCAATCACTAGCGCATCGACGCCGAGTGATCCCCATCGCCGCCTACGGACGTGGTCAGTAGCGCAGGAGTGCACCGATCCGACCGAGGACGTCGAGATCGGCATTGTCCTCGCAGGTCACGATCTGCGCCCCTTCGAGCAGGGCGCTGTCGATGGCGTCGCTCACGATGTCATCGACACGCTCCATCTCCCGACCATCGATCGGACACTTGGGGCCGCGCGTGGCCAGGGCGCCACACGAGCAGGACCACCCACTTTCGGCGAATCCATTGGAGACGAGGAGCGTTGCCACGCGTCGCTCGTTCAATGCCGCGAGGACGGGGCCGAGCCCGGACACGCCCTTCGAACCCGAACCGATCGCATCGCGCAATTTCGCCACCATCGCCGATTCGCGCTCACGCTCGACGAGCCGTTCGATCTCCATCGCCGCTTTGGCGATTTCCGACTCACTTGCCGTGACAGCCACATGGAGGCGAGGCGCGAGGCGGTCACGAAGGTACGCATGGAGTTCGTGTTCGACTGCGGCATACACCTCGTCGGTCGCTCCGATGCTCAATCGACCGAACCCTTTCTCCTGGAACAAGCGGAACACTGCCTCGGCGGAATGACGAAGATGCTGCTGCGCGAGTTCATCGACGTGGTGCCGCTCCCGCTCCCGTGAACCCCTACTCGCATCGTCACGGCGGTCGTAGTCGCGCGGGAGCGCTTCGAAGAGTTCGGTGCGCTCGACCACCTCGCCGAAGCTGAAGATGAACATCCGAGCCCGCTGTCGATCAACGAGGAGAACGCCGAGCGGTTCGAGATCGTGAACGATCGCTTCGAGTTGCCCCACCGCCGGTGACTGATTCACCGAGATGCGGCTCGCCACCGGCACCGGTAATGGCACGACTTTCCAGAACCCCTTCGGCGCGCACGAGAACATCGCAACCGAACGAACACCGTGTCGGTCGAGTTGCGTACGCACATGCTCGGTCATGAGCGCGAGGTCCGCATCCAATCCATCGGAGGAATGCGAAGCGAGTACCTGTTTCTTCAACGACTCCAACTCAAGTTGGTACTCCTTGGGCCGAATCTGTCGCTGCCCATCGACATTGAGGTAGCAACTCACGACTGGTGCGTCGGCGCTCTTGAACCCCGCCAGTTCCTTGATCGATGCTTCGGTGATCACGGTCATGGAGCCTCCTCGGTTGTCGAACTGCTGCTTCCGAGCGTAGGCCTCTCGACCGCGACGTGCGCAGAAAAATCACACAGCGATCGCTCTAGGTTGCGTCACCCCTGCGCCCCATACCATCGAGCGCATCAGTCGTGAATTTTTGCGCCTGTTGCGCAATCGTCGACATGACCGCGACCACGCGCTCAGTTGCATCGGGGTCATCGAGTACGGCTTCAGCGGCATCGAGCAGCGAACGACCCGCAGCGATCAATTCACGGGCCGCCGCTCGAAGTGTCTCCTCGTCGGCCGTCATCGAAGGAGCCGTCAGTCGTCCTCGGAGGGACGAGGTGAGCCCTCCACCCGCGCCTTGAGTTCGCCCAACGCGGTCTTGATGATGCGACCCTCGGCACGACGCTTGACGAAGCCGGGGATCGGATAGACGAGATCGATGGCGAGTTCGTAGATCACATCGGTCGAGGCACCGCCATCGGCGGCCACGAGGACATAGGCGCCGTCGAGCTCACGGGGAAGGTCGCCCTCGACCAGTTCCCAGCCCAGACGATGGGGGGCCTCGGTGTAGTCGTAGCGAAGGCGATAAGTCGTGCTTCGACCCATCGCCGCAGCCCGGAATTCGACGATCGTGGCTCGACCCTCGGCATCGGAATCGATGACCGAGACCTCTTTGAGGTCGCCGGCCCACTCGGGGTAGGCGCCGAAGGCGACGAGCGGGGCGAAGCACCGGTCGACG
>CAZMJK010000034.1:3570-11982 GCA_964566555.1 uncultured Bifidobacterium sp.
TGTTCCTTTGCCTGTTCGGACATGGGATCACCCTACTCCTCGTCGTTGACCGACTTCTTCGCCGCCGAGTCTCGATGAGCCTGGCGAGCGGCATCACGTCGGGCCGCCATCGTCGGCTCGGGTGCTCGATCCGGGAAGGTTCCATAGGCCGCCACCCAGAGACCGGTGAAGCCCAGCGCCCACATCGGCGCCAGCACACCGAACGCCAACCCCGTGTAGAGGTGGAAGGACGCAACGACGACGGATACGACGACCTGCACCGCGAGCGAGACCAGGAAGACCGCTTGCACCCGTTTCGGCGCACTCCCCGATGCGAAGAAGAGTCCACCGATGCCGATGGCTTCGGTCCGGCTGCGATCGACGGCCCGGAGGAAGGCGAGGATGAATACGACGATGCCCACGAAGAACTCGAAGAGCGAAAGCGCGAGATACGGCGCGGTCAAGGCATCGGGGACGAGTGCGGCGGCCACGCCGAGAACGGTGAACACCACCGTCCCCGCGATCGTCGTGCGCAGAATCCCTCGACCGGCCAGTTCCCCGGCGGCTCCGACCGCTACCGGCGAGTCCGACGATGGCGTGTCATCAGCACCCGACTGCGCAGGGTTCATCGCAATGGTCCGATCTTCTCGAGTTTCTCGTGCAGCAAGTGTGCCAGCCGGTCGTAGGTGAACTCGCGCGCAACCCGCTCACGGCCCTCGGCCCCGAACCTCAGTCGTGTCTCACTGTCCTCCAGCAGGGCGATCAATGACGCTGCGACTGCAGCGGCATCCTTCGGTCGATCGACGATGAATCCGGTCGAACCGTCGGTGACCGCCTCGGCCGATCCACCACTTCGACCAGCGATGACCGGAACGCCACAGGATGAGGCTTCGACGAAGACGATCCCGAACCCTTCCTGCTCCAACCCCAACCAGCGATCGCGACACAACATCGCGAACACGTCCGCGCTCGCCAGGACACCCGCGATCTGCTCGTCATCGACCCTTCCGAGGAATCGAACGGGACTGCCGCGCCGCTTGGCTCGCCGTTCCAATCGTGCGCGGTCCCGGCCCGCACCTGCGATCGCCACCTGCAGCGTGGGGAATCGGGTCGCCGCGATCGCCGCAGCATCGATGAGCACATCGAACCCTTTGCGCGGCACGAGACGACTGAGACCAACGACAAGTGGCGCTTCGGGATCGAATCCCCAATGACGTCGAACCTCGTTTCTCGACCCCATCGGCAACGGCACGAAACGACTGGTATCGACCCCGGGAGGAACGATCACCGTCGGGAGTTCGACGCCAGCGCAGCGCACCGCTTCGGCGGCGGGATAGCCACCGGCGGCGATCACGACGCTGGCACCCCGCAACACTCGACCGAGGACCGATCTCGAGATCGGGAGTCGACCGGGGATCGTGACCTCGGCGCCGTGGAGCACGACCCCGTAGGGACGTTCCAAGCGCGGACCGATGATTCCCAGGGGCACGGCGGGGTCGAGCAGGACGACGTCGACGTCGAGTTCGGCCGCCAACGCATCGATGCGCCGCACGAGGGCTCGGGTGGGAAGCAGCACGCGAGCGCGGTCGCGTTCGATGCGGAACGACTGCTGTGAATCGAACGCCGCGGCACCGACGTATGGAGTCGTGAGCACCGCGGTCGACTCCGAGGGGAGGCGACGCCACAGTTCCCACAAGTAGTTCTGGATGCCACCGACCTTGGGCGGGAAGTCGTTCGTGACGAGGAGGTGCTTCATGACGCCGACCGCGCTCGTTCCTCGAGACGACGTAACGCCCATCGAGCATGCTCATCGAGCAGATCGTCGGTTCCGTCAACGAATCGCTCGATCACCGAACGAACGTCGTCGTCGAAGGGATCGGCGCTGTTGCCGAGTGCGATCAGTGCGTTCCGCCGCACGTACTGCGGATCACGACGAGGGATGTACCAGCGTCCGACTTCGGCGAGGAGCTCATCATCCTCGGCGCCCAGGATCCATTGGAGCGAGACCCACGCCTCGTCGCTCTCGATCGACGCTCGCCCGGCCGGACTCCGTCGGGCCGGAGGGCAGACCTCCTGACAATCGTCGCATCCGTAGATGCGGTCGCCCAACGCCTCGCGGAACTCGACCGGGAACGAACCGGGGGCCTGCACCAGCCATGCGAGACAGCGCCGGGCATCTATGACACCGGGAGCGACGATCGCACCTGTCGGACATCCGTCGAGGCAGCGACGACACGGTCCACATCCATCAGCCACCGGATCGGCCGGTGGGAGTGGCGCGTCGGTCACGATCGATCCCAGTACGACCCAACTGCCGTGGCCCGGGACGAGGAGGTTGGCGTTCTTCCCGAACCACCCGAGTCCCGCCCGATACGCCGCTGCACGATCCACGAGCGCGTTGTCATCGAGCACCACCCGAGTGACATAGCCGGCCTCGTTCAGGACCGAGGCCACCGCCTCCAGTGCGGCGCGCAACGTGGCGTAGTGGTCGCTGATCGCGTAGCGCGCCACCCGACCCGAGGGCCCCGAGGTCCTCGGCGGACCGACCTCGCCGGCGGGGTAAGCCAGTGCCCCGACCACGAGTGACCGCGCCCCGGAAAGGATGCGGCTCGGGTCGGTGGATCGAACCGGATCGCGATAGGTGAACGCCATTCCGGCGTGGAGTCCGGCGCCCTTTCGCGATTCGAGGATCTCTCGCGTGTCGTCGAAGGTTTCGACGACGGCCACGCCCAGTCCGACAAGTCCGGCGGCCGTGGCTGCCGCCCGCAGGTCATCGAGGAGGGAGGAGACAGCCACAGGACCATTGTCTCAGGTCGCGGCCGGCGCTCGAACGGCGAGCGAGTGCAGGTCGACAAATGGAACGCGGGTCAGCCGGTGTGCTGCCGACGTTCCGAGTTGCCTCGGGGTCGATCTCGGTGGCGCAATTCGGGGACAAGACCGGATTCGGCCAGCAGTTCCAGCGCCCGGTACTCGTTGAGGTCGACCACGAGCGCATCGCCGGGTTCACGGGAGCAGATGAAGGTCACGACACAGTCGCCACAGGCATCGGTGTGCTGCATGACGCAGGTGTCGCAATCGATGGTGAAGGAGGGGGAGGTCGTGTCCATGCCCAGAGGTTGCCAACCGGGTGAGACAGTCCTCCGGTCTACGCTCTGTCCCGTTCCATCGCACCGGGGGGTCGATCCATGGAAGTTCCCGTCGCCACGCCGACCACACGACAGAAGGTCATCGGTCGCCAGTTCCGGGTCGAACCGGATGGCACCAGGGTCCATCTGCGGCAGTGCCCGCTGTGCGAATGCATGTGCGGTCTCGAGATCCATCTCGACGAGGACGATCATGTGAAGGTCATTCGACCCGATCGTGACGATGTGTGGTCGAAAGGTTTCATCTGCCCGAAGGGAACCACGCTCGGCAAACTCCACGAGGACCCCGACCGCATCCGGGTGCCCATGATCCGCGAGGGCGACACGTGGCGCGAAGTGTCATGGGACGAGGCCTTCGCGAAGTGCGAGGAGTTGCTGCATGGCGTCCTCGAGGAGCACGGCATCGAATCGATGACCGCGTTCATCGGGAACCCCGCCGGCCATTCGTTCAGCCTGAGTCGCTACGGCGCACTCCTCATGGGACAAGCCAACTTCCCGATGATCTACTCGGCCGGCACGGTCGATCAATGGCCCAAGAACGTCTCGTCGGTCCTGATGTACGGAAACATGTGGAAGATCCCGACGGTCGACATCGCCCACACCGACTACTGGGTCATCATGGGCGGCAACCCGCAAGCCTCCGGCGGTTCGCTGCTGGCCAGCCCCGACCAACTCGCCCAGATCGACGCCATCAAGGAACGCGGCGGACAGGTGATCGTGATCGATCCCCGCCGCACGATCACCGCCGATCACGCGTCGGAATGGCTGCCGATCGTTCCCGGCACCGATGCCGCATTCCTGCTCGCCGTGTGCAACGTCATCTTCAGCGAAGGGCTCTTCACCCTCGGCAACGTCGACGGACTCGTCGACGGCGTCGACGAGGTGCGCGCGGCCTGCGCCGAGTTCACGCCCGAGCGCGTCGCCGAGTTCTGTCGGATCCCCGCCGACACGATTCGCCGGATCGCCCGTGATCTGGCCAACGCTGAACGGGGCGGGCTCTACGGTCGGATCGGCTTGTGCAACCAGGAATTCGGCACGCTCGCGTCGTGGCTCGTCGATGTCGTCAACATCATCGCAGGACAGTTCGACAAGTCGGGCGGCATGTTGTTCGGGAAGCCAGCGGCCGTCCCGATCACGTGGATCCCCGACACGAAGATCATGGGCGAGCCCGAGTTCGGTCGGTGGCGCAGTCGCGTTCGCGGCGCCCCCGAGATCCTCGGCCAAGTGCCGTGCTCGTGTCTGGCCGAAGAGATCGCCACGCCCGGGAAGGGCCAGATCAAGGCCCTCATCAACATCGCCGCCAATCCCGCGATCTCGGTGCCCGATTCCCAGAACCTCGAGGACGCGCTCCCCCTGCTCGATTGCCTCATCGCCATCGACTGCTACATGAACGAGACCACGCGTTTCGCCCATGTCCTGCTTCCGGGCCCCTCCCCACTCGAATCCCCTCACTTCGACGAGCTCATGTGGGCATGGTCGATCGGTACCGCGTCGAAGTGGAGCGACCAGTTGTTCGATACACCCGAGGGCTACGTTCCCGAATGGGAGATCCTCGCCCGCCTCGGTTGGCTCTGCACCGGCCAGAAGGATGCCGATTTCAACTTCGAAGCACTTGATGACGGGTGGTTCACCACGATGTGTCACATGTACGGCCGCGATCCGGAGACGACGCTTCCGCTCTACGACCACGGCGGTCCCGAGCGGATGAGCGATCTGCAACTGCGCATGGGACCGTGGGGCGATCGTTACGGCGAGAACCCTGAGGGACTCAACCTGCAGAAGGTGAAAGATGCCGTTCACGGCGTCGATCTCGGCCCCATGGTTCCCAACCGTGCCGCGGAGGTGATCGGCACCCCGTCGGGCAAGATCCAACTCGCACCCGAGTACATCCTCAGCGATCTGCCCCGTCTGCGGACCGCGCTGGATCGCGATCCCGATTCCTACGTGTTGGTCAGTCGCCGCAACATCAAGTCGAAGAACACGTGGATGCACAACATCAAGGTGTTGGTGAAGGCGGGAAACCGATGCACGCTCATCGTGCATCCGGACGATGCCGACGCACTCGGCCTCACCGATGGCGCTCCCGCCCGCGTCACGAGCGAGGCCGGATCCATCGAGGTTCCCGTCGAGATCAGTGACGAGATGATGCGCGGTGTCGTGTCGCTCCCCCACGGTTGGGGCCACGACAAACCCGGCACTCGACTCTCGGTTGCCCGCGAACACGCCGGCGTGAACTCGAATCTGCTCGCCCCCGGTCACTTCGTCGATCAACTCTCCGGGAACCAGGCGGTCAACGGCATTCCCGTCGAGGTGGTTCCCGCCTAACCTCATCGAGGTGTCCACGTGGATCTTCCTCGGTGTCCTCGCACTGGCGACGTTCTGCGTGCTGGGGTTCTACGGAATGGCGATCAGCGGGTGGAGAGCGCCGGCACCGCGCACCGACTTGGCGACGCCCGGGCATTTCGTCCGCATGCGTGGCACCGATGCCGAGATCGACCTCGGACGAGGGTGGCGATCCACCGATGATCCCGATGCGGCGTGGCACCTCTGGTGGATCCCGTCCACGACCGAGATCGTCGGCCTACGCACGAGTGAACTGCCACCTCCACCCGGACCGTTCTATACCGGCCCCGTCTACGGGAAGACGCCGTTGGACCCGATGGGCGTGCATCACTTCACCGGGATGAGGATCCTCGGCTATTCCCAACGACGACCGAGTCGCACCCTGTGCGACGAACTCCGTCCGCTTCCCGATGGTCTCGATCGATTCACCGGCGGCACGAGGAACGCGAACGACATCACCGACTGAATTCACATGGGAGGTCGGCGCCTACCAGTACAACGCGCTGAAGGTGAGGAACGAGCAGGCGTACACCCTCCGCTCCGCGCCGGGCGCCGGAAACACCACCGATTGCACGGGACTGCCGGAGTCGAGTCGCACGAACTCCTCACCGGTCGCCACGGACCTGACCACGAACTGCTCCATCCACCGTTCGTTGTCGTGATGAGCCGACAGGAAGAGGCCCGACTGGGGGTCGAGGATCATGTGCGAGCCGTGATTCTGTTCGACGGTCCAGCGTGGTGAGGTCGAGCCATCGGAGTCGATGTCGAACGCCGCCAACACTCCGTTGGCGCTGTCGAAACCAATCGCGATCATTCGCTTCTCATCGATGAGCGGCGGATTCGCCACCATCCCGCCGGCAAGACCGCAGATCTCGGTCAAACCGACCTCACCCGACTCGAGGTCGATACGCACGAGATGGAGCGGAGCCGAGGAGATCCCCTGACCCCGGAACGTTCCCGCGTAGTTCTCGCTACCGGCACCGTTGTCGAGGAACCACGCCGCTCCCAGCGCGATCACGGCATCCCAACCGTAGGTCTGGCCCTCCATCACGCGATAGCGAGGCGCGAACTGCTCATCGAGACGCAACGACGCGCCGTCCCAATGCAACCGGAAGAGCGAGTGGTCGCCCACGACATACACCGTGTGGCCATCGGCGGAGAGTCGGGCGATGGACGGTTCGGGAAGTTCGACGCTGGCGATGATCGAGAGCGAGACGGGATCGATCGCGAGTACCTGACACGGTTGCGCCACGAATGATGGGTCGGCCCCCGGTAAACGTCCGCCGAAGTCCTTCGTGACGATGACACCATCGGAAAGCACGACGAACGAGTTGTACGGGCGGTGCCGGGGCAACGTTGCGCTGGCTTCGACCTCGAGTTCCGGACTGAGCCGATGGAGATGATTCCCGAAGACGACGTGGAGCGCACCATCGCGATGCGCTGCGAGACCACCGGGCCAGGCCGGGCCACCGGGAAGACCTTCGCAACGATCGATCGTGGCCAACGTGGACGGATCGACCCGCTCCACCCACGCCGTCTGTTCGCCACCCTCACCGCCGACGCTGTGGCCATGGAGGAACAGTTCGTCCTCCGACCGACCGATCGCCATGGTGGCTCCGTGCGAATCGCGAGACACGACGGAAGGTTGCGCGCTCAGGAGGTCGGCGAAAACGCCGGGACTCGTCTGCTGGCGCTGCGAGCCACCGTCCTCGGCCGGCCACCGGCTCGGCCAATAGCCGCTCGAATGCGACCCGTCGGTCACTGACGCGAGAGTCCCGAACGAGCTGCGGCCTGCGCTTGCGCCGCCGACTCGGCCGAACGCGACGCCGCCAATTCGATGTCGACCCGATGCAAGGTCCCCTCGAACGGAAAGGCATCGGAGTAACGACGACTGACGGGAAGACCGTGATCGAATCCCACGCTGGCACCCATACTCGAGATGACTCGCATCACGAACGGGATCTCCACCGATCCACACGGCTCACCGTCGATCACCACCGATGCGTTCCCGCCCTTCCCCGTACGTTCGAAGCGGACGCCGATCTCCGATCGGCCCGCGGGAACATCCCGATCGGAAACGACCTCGTGGTGATCGCCGAAGCAGTTGTAATCGAAGATCAGGCGATCATCCTGCACGAATGCACTGAGACCGCTGTTGCCGTTCCCCATCGCATAGAGCACTCCACCTTGGCCGGGCAAACGATCGATCGTCGCGGTGAGAGTCCAACTCCGACCACCGAGGGACGCCGCACTCTGCGCCGGCAGCGGCGCCATCGGTGGACGATAGGTGTAGCGACGGTCAGGTCGATGCGGCGTATGTTCCCCGAATCGAGCGCCGAACAGTTCGACGCCTCGGTCATCGAGCGGCAACACACCGTAGGTCTCGGCTTCGAGCCACCACCGTTCGATCATCTGCGCGAGTCGATCGGGTTGCTCCTGCGCAAGGTCGTTGCATTCGGAAGGATCGGCGTCGAGGTCGTACAACTCCCACACATCGTCATCGAACGAGTCGCCCGGTGTGTGGCGGGTGACCGCCTTCCAGCCGTCGAGGTAGATCGCCCGATGACCGAACATCTCGAAGTACTGCACCGTGTGATTCGAGGAGGCATCGGGTTCGGCGAAGGCGTACGCCATCGACTCGCCCGCCATTGGGAATTGCTCGACGCCACGATGCACCTCGGGTACGTCGACCCCGACCAGCTCGTAGATCGTGGGCGCCACATCGGTGACGTAATGGAACTGATCCCGAATGGCGCCGCCGTCGGAGATCCCCTTGGGCCAATGGATGATGAACGGGACATGCACACCACCCTCATGGGTGTTCTGCTTGTACCAACGAAACGGCGTGTTGCCCGCTTGAGCCCATCCCCACGGATAGTTGGCGTGCGAATCCGGACCACCGATCTCGGGAATCCGATCCACAGCTTGATCGGGTGTCTCGATCAGG
>CAZMJK010000035.1:0-11899 GCA_964566555.1 uncultured Bifidobacterium sp.
CCTCTACGTTGCGAACGTAGCGCTCTAGCCAACTGAGCTACACCCCCGCAGGGTTCGACAATCTACCGGACGGGGTGAAGCGTCTGGGAATCGACCGCAGGTCGCGGTCAGTTGCCACCCACGACGTACATCTGCGTCACCGAGGTTCCGTGGTCGGTCGCATCGGCCACGCCCGGTCCGGCCCCAGGATGGGCGACCGGGGGGTGCGCACCGCCTTCACGCATGTACCGGACTTTGGCTTGCCGCTCGAGTTTCTGCTTCTGCGCGTTGGCCAGCAACATGACGTAGCCGACGAACGCCGCCAGGCACAGCAGGAACAGGAGGATCATGAGCCCTCCGAAGGCGAAGGCCCCGAGCAGCGTCACACCCGTCGCCCCGGCGAGGCCGAAGAGGATGTCGCGTCGGCGCTTCTTCTGAGGGGAGAGCTTGGGTCGATGCGGAGCGAAGTACTCGCCGCCGCGCAACGGGGCCGTGCCCGGTGCCACCGGTGCCTCGGGAGAGACTGCTCCCGGCGCCGCTCGCTCGAGGATCGAGAGGTGGTTCGAGAACGAACTGATCGAGTTCACTCGACGGTGTTCGGTCCGTGAGCGAATCCACGACACGAGGTACACCGCCCACACCACTGCGAGGACGAACAGGACCAAGATCGTCATGAGACCGGGTTTCCTCGAAGTAGTCGGGATGGGCGCCGACTCGGGTCCGGGTTGCGGAACCGTCGCCAATCGGCAGCCATCAGGTGGATGAGAACGTTACGTTTCTACTACAAGCGACCGATGCGACTCCAACGGCGCGAGGGGGGAAGTCCCGTTTTTCCTTGGCCCACAAGGCATTTCTGGACGTTTGACGAATCGGTCACACCGGAACGGCGAAGGATGAATCAGGTCTCGTCGGTTCCGGTGAACGAACCGTCGACGACGTCATCACCGAGCGACACGTCAGGGTCGCGCCGATAGACCCCTGACCGACCACCGGTCTTCTCCCAGAGAGCGATCTCACCGATCACCATCGACCGGTCGGAGGATTTGCACATGTCGTAGATCGTCAATGCCGCCACCGAACACGCGGTGAGCGCCTCCATCTCCACACCGGTGCGGTCCACCGTCTCGACCTGCGCCTCGACCTCGATGAAGTCGTCCTCGATGCGGAAATTGACGTAGACGCCCCCCACCATCAGGGGATGACACAACGGGATGAGATCGGAGGTCCGTTTCGCCGCCTGGATCCCTGCGACGCGGGCCACCGACAAGACATCACCCTTCGTGATGGCCCCTCGCGCCACCAACGACGCCGTCTCCGGACGCATGCTGACCCGACCCCGGGCGATGGCCCGTCGGTGCGTGACATCCTTCGGCGTGACATCGACCATGCGGGCGCGGCCCAATGGATCGAGATGAGTGAGGCCACGATCTGACATGGGCCAAGTGTACGCCCCTCCCCTCGTGGAGGCCCGGGCGACGGGGCAGACTGTCGCAATGGAATCGACGTTGGTGATGGGCGGATCAGCCGAAGGACTCGACGATGACGACTGGTCCGGCGAGTCGAACTACTTCGAGTACTCACGAGCAGCGAACCCCGTCGGGTCCGGACGAGTCCCGCCGGTGGCGATGGCGCAGTTCCCCGCGGATCGCCATCAATCGATCGACACCGGAATCATTCCGTTCGATCTCTCCGAGCAACTCTCCATCACCAACGGACCAGCAACGTCACCGGCGTTGCTGGCGTCGTTCATCCGCATCGCATCGGGATCGTCGGTCGAGACCGCACCCGTCGCGACCTCTGAACTCTTCCACGTCATCCGCGGTCGAGGAGTCTCGATCGTCAACGGACGCGAATTGGAATGGGGGGAAGGCGACTTCTTCGTTCTCCCTGCGAACTCGAAGAGTGTCCACCATGCGTCGGATGACACCACGATGTACTGGGTCACCGATGAACCGTTGTTGCGACACCTCGGCGTCGCACCGACGCATGCGCGATTCGCACCTACTCGGTTTCCCGCCGAACGCGTCCGCGCCGAATTGACCGATGTCGAACAGTCACCGCGGGCAACCGATCGGAATCGGTTGTCGATCCTGCTCAACACCACCCCGAACGACATGACCCAGACCGTGACGCATGTGCTGTGGGCGATGTTCGGACTCCTGCCCGCCGGGGCCGTGCAGCGACCGCATCGCCATCAATCGGTTGCACTCGACCTCGTGGGCGACTGCAAGCCGGGTTGCTACTCGCTGGTCGGACGGTCGATCGACGAGAATGGCGACATCGTCGATCCGATCCGCGTCGACTGGGAAGCCCATTCGGCGTTCGTGACTCCCCCCGGCCTGTGGCACGCGCATATCAACGAATCGGGTGAGCCGGCGTGGATCATCCCGATTCAGGACGCCGGCCTGCACTCCTACCTTCGATCACTCGACATCCGCTTCGCGCCGCCAGCCCGCTCCTGAGGGGACCGTCAGCCGCCGATCTGACTCATCGAGCGAGACGGTCGGATGAAGTGGACCTGATTGATCTGGTGCCCCGCCCACTTAGCACCCACCTCAGTCGTGATCGCGTCCGCGATCTCGTCATCGCTGGCTCCCGACCGCAGTAGGACTCGGAGGTCGAGCTCACGCGTGGCGAACAGGCAGTGACGCAACATCCCATCGGCGGTGAGTCGCACGCGATCGCAGGACTCGCAGAACGCTTCGGTCACACTGGGAATGACGCCGAACTCTCCGATGCCATCGGCGAATCGCCACCGCTCGGCAGGATCACTTGCCCGCTCGGTGGCGGGGACGAGTTCGAAGGCGTCGCCGATCGCCGCCACGATCTCCGCCTTCGTGACCACCTGGCTGTTGGTCCACTCCCCTTGCGCATCGAGCGGCATGAACTCGATGAACCGAACCGTGACTCCACGTTCGCGGCCGAAGCGAACGAAGTCCACGATCTCGTCGTCATTCACGCCCCTCATCACGACGCAATTGACTTTCACGGGCGAGAGACCGGAGCGAACAGCAGCGTCGATCCCCTCGATCACTCGATCGAGTTCGTCGCGACGGGTGATCTGCTCGAACCGATCACGTCGCAGTGAGTCCAACGAGATGTTGATCCGCTTGAGGCCAGCGGAAACCAGCGATGGCGCGAGCGACGTGAGCGTGGTCCCATTGGTCGTCAGCGCAAGATCGACACCGAGTTGTGAAAGCTGCTCGATCAACACCGGGAGGTTGGCTCGTACAGTGGGTTCACCACCAGTGAGCCGAATGCCATCGAAGCCGAATCGTTCGACGCAGATCCGAGCCACACGAGTGAGTTCCTCGTAGGTCAGGAGATCCTCACGCGACATCCAGTCGAGGCCCTCGGGGGGCATGCAATAGGTGCACCGGAAATTGCAACGATCGGTGACCGAAATTCGCAGATCGCGATGGACGCGACCGAACCCGTCCACGAGCGGAGTCGAAGGAGCGGCCATGACAGGAGGTTAGGAGCGCAGGAGCCGAACGCGCACGGTGGCGCCGGACTCGACCGTGTCTCCATCGGGAAGAACGGCCAATCCGTTGGCCGAAGCCATCGCCGCCATGTGATGCGACCCTTGCGCTCCCGCCGAACGGACGACGTATCGCAAGTTCGGGGCATCCCATTCGCAGACGACTCGGGCGAAGTGGGTCTTGCCGTCGGGACGACGTCGGAGCGGTTCGATCGCCACTGCGTCGACGATGTCGATCTCGAGTTCATCATCGGAGAAACCCGCCATCCTTCGCAGTGCGGGACGACCGAAGAGTTCGTAACTCACCATGGAAGAAACGGGATTGCCCGGCAGACCGAAAATGGGAACGGGTCGACCCGTGGAGTCAGCGATCGTCCCGAACGCGAGTGGCTTCGCCGGCTTGATCGCCACCTGCATCCACCGCATCTCACCGATACGGTCCAGTACGACCTTCACGTAGTCGAAGTCGCCCATGCTGACCCCACCGGTGGTGACGATCGCATCGCACCCTTCCACTCCAGCACGCATCGCTCGTTCGATGACCTGTTCGTCATCCCTCGCGAGGCCGAGATCGATCGCGTCGAAACCATGCGATTCGAGGAGTTTCCTCAGCGTGAGGCGATTCGAGTCCCGGATCTGCCCTGGAGCCAATGGCGAGCCGTCATCGATCAGTTCGTCACCGGTCGAGATCACGCCGACTCGAGGACGACGAGTCACTACGAGTGCGGTCACCCCGATCGTGGCCAGAACGCCGAGATGGCCCGCGGTGAGCAGTGTTCCGGAGGCGATCACTTCGTCCCCCGGAGTGACGTCGTCCCCCGCGGGCCGAATGTGCTGCTGCGCCGAGGGCGCCGATCGAATGATCACGGTCTCGCCATCGGGGGTCCCGTCGGTGTCCTCGACCATGACGATGGCATCAGCCCCGGGCGGCACCGGCGCGCCCGTCATGATGCGCACGGCACATCCCGGTTCGACGGGAGTCCCCTCCCCCGCCATTCCGGCCCGAATCGTTCCCGTGACCCGCAGTTCAACGGGAACGTTCGCAGCATCGGCGGCATGCACCGCATATCCGTCGACGGCGGTGTTCGCGAACGGGGGCACCAGCTCCCGTGACACCACCGACTCGGCGGTCACGCAACCAAGCGCGTCCTCGAGCGAGACGACGACACTCTCGTTGCGACGACACCCTCGAAGGACGTAGTCGCGTGCTTCGTCGAGTGAGATCACCGCAGTCGCTTGTCGACCAGGTCGACGAGGAACGCCCGGAAGTCCGGACCGAGATCATCGCGTTCGATCGCGAGTTCGACTGTCGCGCGCAGGTAGTCCAGTTTGTTCCCAATGTCGAAACGCCCGTGACTGAAGACCCAGCCGAAGACTTCTCGATCGGCCAGCAACATCGCAATCGCATCGGTGAGCTGGATCTCTCCGCCGACGCCGGGACGAACCTCAGCGAGTGCGTCGAAGATATCGGGCGTGAAGATGTAGCGGCCCATCACTGCGAGGTTGGACGGCGCGTCGGCCGCCGACGGCTTCTCAACGATCCCTCGGATCCGAACGAGCGAATCGGAAATGAACTCGGGGTCGATCGATCCGTAACTCGAAATCTCCTCCGACGTCACTTCCTGAACGGCGACGACCGGGGCATTGCGCTCCTCGTAGACGCCGATCATGTCGGTGAGAACCGTGGACCGCTCATCCATGATGTCGTCGCCGAGCATCACCACGAAGGGATTGTCTCCAACATGCTTGCGAGCGATCGACACTGCATGTCCGAGTCCGAGTGGCTCGCCCTGACGCACGAAGTGGATCTCGGCGAGTTCGGCGATACTCCGCACCTCGGCCAGTTCATCGTCCTTCCCGCGGGCGGCCAGGAACGACTCGAGCTCCACATTCCGGTCGAAGTGATCCTCGAGCGACCGCTTGCCGCGGCCGGAGATGATGAGGATGTCGTCGATTCCGGCGCGGACCGCCTCTTCAACCACGTACTGAATGGCCGGCGTATCGACGACCGGCAGCATCTCCTTGGGCTGGGCCTTCGTGGCCGGCAGGAAGCGGGTACCAAGACCAGCAGCGGGGATGACGGCTTTGGTAACTCGAGACACGCATGCTCCTCGTCGGGAACGGACCACCGGGGACCTCCCCGTCATCGTAGGAGGGCCAGCCCCCTCGCCTTCGACGGTGGCCCTGCGGGACCTCGACCCTCGGTCGCTATGCTGGCAGTCGACCGTGGCGAGTGCTAACCACCGCCTCCCCCCCCCTCCTCGGCCCCGCCGGAGACGTTCATGCCCACCTATGACTATCGATGCAAGGACTGTGGCCACGAATTCGAGGCGCAACAGGCATTCACCGACGATGCGCTCACCGAATGTCCATCCTGTGGCGGCGCGCTGAAGAAGAAGTTCGGTTCAGTCGGAATCGCATTCAAGGGCAGCGGGTTCTACAAGAACGACGCCCGAGGCGGTTCGGGGTCAGGCGGTTCCTCATCGACCTCGTCGACGACCTCGAGTACGGACAGTGCCAGCAGTTCGACGTCCTCGACGAGTTCCGACTCAAGTTCATCGACCGCAAGCAGTTCCTGACTCGGGGTCGGATGGTCCTTCCGGGGGTCATCCGAGCGACATACCGTCCGCGCACCTCCCCATCGACCAATCTCCGATGGAGCCGATGTGCGATATTCCCGGACGACGACGACAGCTCTCCACCCGCTTCGACTGCGTCTCACCACCCGATCACGTTGGGTGATCACTGCGGTCGTCGCTCTCATCGCCGCGAGTTGGACGTTCGTGGTTCTCAGCGGCGCCCAAGATGAACGGCGTGCATGGGGCACGGTTCGGTCCACGCCGGTGGCGACCGGCGACCTCGCCCCTGGCCGGGTGATCACGTCCTCCGATGTCCACTTCGTCGACCGCCCGATCGCGTTGCTCCCCAATGCGATCTCCGAATCACCGATCGGTCGAACCGTCTCGCGAACGATCCTGAGGAACGAAGTCATCGTCGACGAACGCCTGAGCGGTGGAGCGACGACCGGTCCTGCCGCGTTGCTCGACGAACACTCGGTTGCGTTCGCCATCCAGATCGAAAACGCCACGCCGCCGGTTCTCGTGGGTGATCACGTCGCCCTCTTCGCGCCGGCCGAGACCGCCGTCACCTCCGGTCGCGCCGCGGGTCCTGCGCTCCAACTCACGAGTGACGCAATGGTCATCGCCATGAACGATCGAACCGTGAGCGTGGCCGTCGACTTCGACGAGGCACCCTCGGTGGCGAAAGCCCTCCTGGCGTCGTCCGTCGTGATTGCCCTCACGAATTGAACCCTCACCGAGTGACCGATCCCCGGCCGGTAGCGTCGCACCGTGCACGCAACTGGACGACTCGCCCCTCGGCGCTTCCCTCGACCCCTCATCGCCGCCCTGATGATGGGGCTCATCACCGTCGGCATCCTCGTCCAGAGCCAGGGCGGCGCGCGCGCATCCACGAGTGATTCCGTCACCGTCGCGACTCCGACGGCGACGACCGATGCCGCGCGAAATCAGATGACGGCGTGGAAGGCGATGGTCCTCGGCGCCGTCGAAGGCATCACCGAATACCTTCCGATCAGTTCGACCGGACACCTCGTCGTGACCCAGCGCGTTCTGGGCATCGGCGACACCCCGGAAACGAAGAATGCTGCCGACACGTACGCGATCGCAATCCAATTCGGCGCGATTCTGGCGGTGCTGCTGCTCTATCGGAAACGGATCCAGACGATCATCCGTGGACTCCTCGGAAAGGATGCCGAAGGACGCCGACTCCTCATCGCCCTCATCCTCGCCTTCCTTCCTGCCGTCGTCATCGGCGTGGTGATCGAGAAGCCCATCAAGAGCCACCTCCTCAACGTCGGGCCGGTCATCGGTGCATGGATCGTTGGTGGGATCCTCCTGCTCTACCTCGCGCCGAGGATCCGACCGGACCGCCCCGGCACCTCGATCACTCAGATCACCCCGAAACACGCGCTGATCATCGGTGGCGCGCAGGTTCTCGCCATGTGGCCGGGGACGAGTCGCAGCCTGGTCACGATCGTCGCTGCACTTGCCGTTGGAACAACGCTCGCTGCAGCGGTGGAATTCAGTTTCCTTCTCGGTCTGATGACCCTCGGCGCCGCAACGCTCTATGAAGGCGCGAAGGACGGTTCGGCGGTCATTGATGCCTACGGATGGTTCACACCACTCGTCGGACTCGTCTTCGCATTCCTCTTCGCTGCACTCGCAGTGAAATGGATGGTCAGTTGGCTTCAGACTCGAAGTCTCGCCATCTTCGGATGGGAGCGTCTCGCAGTCGCAGCAGTCAGTATCGGCCTGTTGGTCGCCGGAACGATCTGAGACGGATCGTCACGTACCCCCGAGCATCACGTCGGCAATGACCAAGGTCGGGCATCCCGTTCCGCCCGGCAACCACTCGACGTCGGCCCCGACCGCAACGATGTCGAGCAGCATGCGTTGCAACGTCGAGGCGATCGTCACCTCCCGCACAGGTTCGGACAGTTCTCCGTTTCGGACCATCAGGCCTTCGATTCCCACCGAGATGTCACCACTGACCAGATTCACGCCCGAGTGGAGACCGGTCATCGACTGGAGATAGACGCCGTTGTCGATCCCCGCGAGAAGTGAGTCGAACGTGCCCACCCCTGGCGCGACGGCCAACGCCTGACACCCGACCGACGGGGTCGACGTGACCCCGCGAACTGCCGAACCGGTGCTGGGTCGACCGGCGCGACGACCAGAAGCGCTGTCGTAGAGGAATCCCTGCAAGACGCCGTCGACCACGAGTTCATTCCGACGACAGGCCAACCCCTCGCCGTCGAACGTGTCGGCCGCATAGGAACGATGATCGGTCGGGTCATCGACCAGTGTCAGGGCCGGCGTTGCGATCGATTCTCCGACTCGATCGCCAAATGGCGAACGTCCTTTCAGCACTCGTTCACCCGTGAGCGTTGATCCGAGCAGTCCGACGATGGTCGCTGCGATGCGCGGCTCGAGGATGATCGTCAACCGCTGTGATGGAACGGGCTTGGCGCCGAAGAGGCGAGTAGCGCGAAGCACGGCATCATCAGCGGCCTCGGTGAGATCGAGGTCATCGGGCCGAAAGCCGACCGTCGACCCTCCTCCGGTGTAGGTCTCGTCACCGTCTTCAGCGAGGGCGAGTGCGCTCATCGAACACCACGCCCCTCGACCCGCCCCGGCGCTCCCCGTGCTCGTCGCCACGGCGAACCGCGAGGTCGAATCGGAAAACGTCGCAACCCGAACGCCGGTAATCCGGGGATCTCCGGCTCGGACCATCCGCTCGAGCTCGAGCGCCATCTCGATCTTGCGAGCGGACTCCATCGCCTCCACCGCAGGATCGAAACCATCGAACGGCACCGGGAGTACGCCATCGGGTTCGGAAAGACCCACCCATTCGTCGGGTTCGGCGAATGTCGCGTTGTCCCGAGCTTCGGCCAGAGCATCGGCGATCGCATCTGGATCGAGCGTGCCGGCCCATGCGAACCCTTGACGGTGATCACGCACGACGCGAACACCGATCCCGGCGCTCACTGCCGAGGTGAACGATTCGATCTCGCCGCCGTGGGCTCGCACCGTCGTGTACGACGACCGCCCCACGAACGCCTCCACCTGTTCCTGCGGCCCCGCCTCACGGGCGACCGACGACGCGAGTTGGAGAAGCTCAGACGATTCCTGATCGGGGGGTTCGAAACTCACGAGCCCGAGACCGTCAGGTCGTCGACCACCAGCGAAACTCCCGAGGCGTTCATCGGGAGGAACTCGAGGTCGTTCCCGACTGCTTGCACGTCGCGAAGCATCTTCTGCAACGTCGACGCGATGGTGAACTCACGAACCGGTTCGGCGAGTTCACCGTTTCGAATACGCAGGCCTTCGGCGCCGGTGGAGAAATCGCCACTCACCGGATTCACTCCCGAGTGAAGACCCGAAACCTCCTGGACCAACACGCCATCAGCGACCGAAGCCACGAGAGCGGCGGGGTCCGTCGTGCCAGGGACGAGCGAGACCGAGAGACATCCGACCGAGGGAGTGCTCTTGAATCCGCGAACCGCGTTACCCGTGCTCGAGGTTCCGGCCCGACGAGCCGAAGTGGAGTTGTGGACGAAGCCCCGGAGAACGCCCCCTTCGATGAGAACGTTGCGTCGCGCCGCAAGTCCTTCACCGTCGGCATCGGTGGCGGTGAAGGAGCGGACATCGGTGGGATCGTCGATCAACGTGATCAACGATGCACCGACCGCCTCTCCAACTCGATCCGCGAACAGCGATCGACCTTTGAGCACCGATTCGCCGTCGAGGGTGTGACCGAGAATCCCGAGGAACTGGGCCGTCACCCATGGATCAAGAATCACCGTCAGCCGACCGCTGGGAGGCTGGACCGCTCCGAGCATCCTCGTGGCCCGCTGAGCGGCATCGGTCGCCGCTCGCACCGGGTCGAGCTCACTCGGTTCCCGTCCCACGGAGAATCCGAATCCGGTTTGCGTGTCATCGCCGTCCGCGGCCATCGCATAGGTCGCGACGTAGCAACTGGTCTCGCTTCCCACCGTTCGAATCCCGGTACTGGTAGCGATCGCCGCCTCGGACAGCGAATCGGCGTACTCCGCCGATTCGATCCCCGAAATCCGCGGATCCGCGGCCATCACCACTCGCTCGAGTTCGATCGCGATTGCGATCTTGTCGCTCGTCGCGAACCTCGCCAACGAAGGACGGTGAAGATCGAGAACGGGAAACTCGACGCCATCGGGTTCGGCGAGTCCGTTGAACTCGTCGAAGGTGGCGAACCGCACGTTGTCGCGGGCCTCGGCCAGGGTTTCGGCGATCGCGGAGTCCTCAAGACTCCCCGCATAGGCGAATCCCTGACGACCATCGACGATGACACGAATGCCGACGCCTTGAGATTGCGCGGATGACAACGACTCGACGTCGCCACCGAACACCTTGATCTCGGTCTCGGTTCCTCGGACCACAACTGCTTCGACCTGCTCACCGGGTTTCGCCATCGCCACCACCCGGTCGGCGATCGTCAGCAATTCATCGCTCATGCGGCGGTGCCGCCGATCGTCAGCGACGACACCCGCAGCGTCGGCACGCCGTCACCGACCGGCACGCCCTGTCCGTCCTTGCCGCAGGTCCCCGGAGGTCCCATTGCGAAGTCGTTCCCCAAGGCATCGATCCGCTGGAGCACCTCAGGGCCGTTGCCGATGAGGTTCCCCTCCCGTAACGGTTCAGTGACTTTGCCATCCTCGATGAGATAGGCCTCCGTCATCCCGAAGACGAAGTCACCTGTCGCGGTGTTCACCTGTCCCCCACCGAGATGCTTCACATACACACCCTTCGGAGTGGACGCGATGATCGATTCGGGATCCTCGTTGCCGGCCAAGAGGTACGTGTTCGTCATTCGCACCATAGGCAGGTGCTGATAACTCTGACGTCGACCGTTACCGGAACTCGACCGCCCTTCCTTCCGGGCCCGAAGGTGATCCCACATGTAATCGGTCAGAACGCCGTCTTCGATCAGGACGTTGCGCTGCGCAGGATTCCCCTCGTCGTCGACGGCGATGTTTCCCCACTCGCGCGCCATCGTGCCGTCATCGACGACGGTGACTCCCTTCGACGCGACCTGCTGCCCGACGCGCCCGCGGAAAACCGACGCGCCCTTCGAAACGAGATCAGCCTCGAGTCCGTGCCCGCAGGCTTCGTGGAAGAGCACACCGCCGCCGCCACTGCCGATCACGACCGGCATCTGCCCACTCGGAGCCGGCCGCGCCGCCAACTTGGTCAGCGCGCGCCCAGCCGCCGTGCGTGCGAGTTCGTCGACGTCGTAGCGATCGAAGAGTTCGAAACCGATGGTGTGACCAACGCTCTCGCGACCTGTCTGCATACCGGTATCGCCGGTGGCGACACAGCTCACGGCGAAGAACGTCCGAACGGTGTCGTCCTCCACGAACAAACCATCGGAGTTGGCAACCAGGATGCGACGCCGATTGTCGCCGTAACTCACCGAGACCTGCGAGATCGCGCCGCCGGCCGAACGGGCTGCGTCATTGGCCCGCAGCAACAGTTCGACTTTACGAGCTTTGGGAACATCGCCGGGAACGGTCTCGATCGCATAGCCGCGCGACGCTTCACGTCGATCGAGCGCCACCACCTTGGTGCCGCCACCGCCGCCCCGCGCCGCGGCTGCCGCCGCTTCAGCAGCCGCCACCAATCCCGCTTCACTCAGATCAGCGGTATGGGCGAAACCAGTCGTCTCCTCGACGACCACTCTGATTCCCGCACCTCGGTCGCGACCCGAGGTGAGTTCCTCGACACGACCGTCATCGAGCACCGCAGAAGCGTTCCTCCGATCTTCGGCGAAGACCTCAGCGAATTCGCCTCCGGTTCGCATCGCAACACCGAGAACCGTTTC
>CAZMJK010000036.1:0-7270 GCA_964566555.1 uncultured Bifidobacterium sp.
TGACCCGACGCTCGACCGCGGTGTGGACGTCCTCGTCGGAGGGCGCGAACACGAAGGAACCGTCTGCCAATTCACCCTCGACGGTGTCGAGTGCTGCGAGCACCGACGCGGTGTCGGCCGCGTCGAGGATGCCGGCGCGCTCGAGCCCGCGCACATGCGCGCGCGAACCGGCGATGTCGTCGGCGGCTAGTCGGATGTCGAACGGGAGACTGACGGTGAACGCCAGCAGCTCGTCGGACGGACCGTCGTCGAAGCGACCGTGCCAGAGCGTGCTCACGACTCGCCCCGAGTGCTCGACTGCCGAGCGGCCCAGGTCTGGATGCCGAGGCCCCAGAGCTTCACGAAGCCCTCGGAGTCGGCATGGTTGAAGGTATCGGCGGCGTCGTAGGTGGCGAGGCCGTAGTCGTAGAGGCTCCACGGACTGCGACGACCGACCACGAAGCACCGTCCCGGCTCGAGGCGCAGTCGCACCTCGCCGGTCACGAACTCCTGGGTGGAGTCTACGAACGCGTCGAACGCCTGCTTCAGCGGTGAGAACCACATTCCGTCGTAGACCAGATCGGCGTAGCGACCCTCGAGCCGCTGCTTCTCGTGCATGACGTCACGCTCGAGACAGAGCGACTCGAGGTCCTGATGGGCGAGGATCAGCGCGAGCGCGCCGGGAGCCTCGTACGTCTCGCGACTCTTGATGCCGACACGGCGATTCTCGACCATGTCGAGACGGCCCCACCCGTAGGCGCCGACGATGTCGTTCATCTTGACGATCAACTGGGCCAGCGACATGGCGCGTCCGTCGATCGACACCGGAACACCTCGCTCGAACCCGACCACGACCTCACGCGACTCGGAGGCCCGCACGGTGGTCATGCTCCACACACCTTCGGGCGGACGGGCCCACGGGTCCTCCATCTCGCCACACTCGATGGCGCGGCCATAGAGGTTGTCGTCGATCGAGTAGAGCTTGTCCTTCGTGGCGAGCACGGGGATGTCGTGCTTCTCGGCGTAGTCGATGCTCATCTCGCGCGTCATGCCCCAGTTGCGCACCGGAGCGAGCACCTCGAGATCGGGAGCGAGCGCCCGGGTGGCGACCTCGAAGCGAACCTGATCGTTGCCCTTGCCCGTGCAACCATGCGCGACGGCATCGGCGCCATGCAGTCGAGCCGCAGCGACGAGGTGCTTCACGATCACCGGCCGCGAGAGCGCGGACACCAGCGGATACTTGCCTTCGTAGAGCGCGTTCGCCTTCATCGATGGAGCGAGGAAGTCGTCGGCGAACTCCTCTCGGCAATCCACGACGATGGCTTCGACGGCACCGGCGGCGAAGGCCTTGGCCTGCAGCCCCTCCCAGTCGCCCTCCTGGCCGAGGTTGCACGCGACGGTGATCACCTCGACGCCGTAGTTCTCGATCATCCATCGCACTGCGACGGAGGTGTCGAGTCCGCCGCTGTAAGCCAGAACTACTCGTTGTGCCATTGCTCTTCCTTCGTTGTTTCGACTGTTGGACGTGACCGGATCACAATCCGGCGAGATCGGAAAGTTGTGCTGCGATGTTCGCCCCACCCACTTCGGGAATCACGACGATCAGGATCGTGTCATCGCCGGCCACGGTCCCGAGGATCCCGTCGAGTCCCGAACGATCGAGAGCGGAAGCGACCACATGCGCCGAGCCCGGTGGGGTCCGAACCACGACGAGATTGTCCGAATTGGCGACCTCGACGACCCAATCGCCGAACACGCGACGCAGGTGATCCTCGGGAGCACGCTGCTCCTTCGGAAGCGCTGGGATCGCGTAGGCCGACTCCCCACCCGGCATTCGCACCTTGATCGCGCCGAGATCCTCGAGGTCCCGGGACACCGTGGCCTGCGTCGCCATCACTCCCTCGGAGGCCAGGAGATCGACGAGTCCCTGTTGATTGGCGACGACATTGGACTCGATGAGTCTGGCCACCAGGTGCTGTCGTTGGGTCTTGCCCAACTTCGAAGGTTCACGAGTGTCGGTCATCGATGCTCCATCAACCACACCAGGGCACCGCGGGCGGCATGCATCCGGTTCTCGGCCTGCAGCCAGACTCTGCTCGACTGACCTTCGAGCACCTCATCGGTGACTTCCTCTCCGCGATGGGCGGGCAGACAATGGAGGAAGATCGCCTCGTCGTCGGCCTGGGCCATCAAGGTGTCGTCGATCGTGAATCCCGAGAAGTCGGCCCGCCGCTGCACCGCCTCCGATTCCCGACCCATCGATGCCCAGACGTCGGTGTAGACGACGCTGGCACCGGCCACCGCCGCCTGAGGACTGTTCGATGCTTCGAAATCGGCGCCGGTGGCGATGATCCGGGCCGAGTCCTCTGCCGATAGTTCGTACCCCTCGGGCGTGGCGAGACGAATCGACATTCCGAGCATGCCCGCTCCCAGCGCCAGACTGCGGGCCACATTGTTGCCATCACCGATGTAGGCCACGGTTCTGCCGGCGAGCGCGTCGACACCGCCGAACGTCTCGGCCATCGTCAGGAGATCGGCGAGCGCCTGCAGTGGGTGCGCTTCGTCGGAGAGCATGTTCACCACCGGCACCGTGCTGACGTCGATCATTCTTTCGAGCTTGGAATGTTCGAAGACGCGCGCACCGATCGCAGCGTGGTAGCAGCACAACGTCCGGGTGACATCCTCGACTGTCTCACGAGTGTCGAGACCCACTTCATCGGGCCGAATCGTCAGCGGATGTCCTCCCAACTGGACGACTGCCATCTCCATGGAATTGCGCGTTCGGGCGGACGGCTTTTCGAACAGCAACGCCATTCCGAGACCCTCGAGACTCCGCGGCACCGTGGCGGCGCGACTCAGATCGAGGACGTCCCGCAATTCCCCGGAGGAGAGATCGTCGACTTCGAGTAGATGTCTCATGCCGCAACCCCCGAAAGATGTTCGGTAAGGACCTCGGACAGGAGGTCGACGGCCAGTTCGATCTCGGAATCAGACACGATGAGAGGTGGCGCGAACCGCAGCGCGGTCGGCGACACCGCGTTCACGATCAGGCCCTTCGAGAGAAGATCGCCCGCCACCGCTTTGGCATCGAGACCATCGGCGAGTTGGGCGGCCAGCAGCAACCCGAGTCCCCGGACTTCGACCACACCGTCAACGTTCTCCAGAAGATGACGGAACGTGGCACCGGCCCGTTCGGCCAGTTGCGGTGCATTCAGACGCTCGAGAATCGCCAAGGTGGCGCGTGCCGCCGACGCTGCAAGGGGCTGGCCTCCATAGGTGGTGCCGTGATCACCCGGCTGGAATGCCGATGCCACGTCCCGCTTCGCCCAACACGCACCGATCGGCATGCCGTTCCCCAGGGCTTTGGCCAATGTGACGACATCGGGTTCGACGCCGAAGTGTTGGAAACCGAACCACTCGCCGGTGCGACCGAGACCGGTCTGGATCTCATCGACGATCATCAAGAGTCCGTGTTCATCACAGAGCCGCCGAACACCTTCGAAGTAGTCGGCCGACGCCGGATGCACACCGCCTTCGCCCTGCACCGACTCGAGCAGGACCGCAGCGATCGTGGGATCGATGGCGCGCTCGAGTGCCGAGAGATCGTTCCATGCGACATGACGGAAACCCTCAGGTAGCGGTTGAAAGCCTTCCCACTTCGCCGGCTGTCCGGTGGCATGGAGCGCGCCCAGTGTCCGACCGTGGAAGGAGCCGTTAGCGCTCACGATCCCGAAGCGACCCGGTCCGCCCCACTTGCGCGTGAGTTTGATCGCACATTCGATCGCTTCGGCGCCGGAGTTGGTGAAGAAGACCTGACCGCCCCCTCCCAGCAGTCGATCGATGGCGATCGCGACATCGGTGCCGGGGACGGTGCCGTACAGGTTCGAGACGTGCACCAACGTGCGCGCTTGTTCGGCGATGGCGTCAGCCACCTCGGGGTGTGCGTGCCCGAGGCCCACGACGGCGATTCCGGCGAGGAAATCGAGATACTTCTTTCCCTCTTCGTCCCAGAGATTGCAGCCTTCGCCCCGAACGATCCGCACCGAGGGTGCGCCGTAGGTCGGCATGAACGGACAATGATCGAGCCCTGCAGGTGCGTGCATCGCTTCCGAATGCGTACTCATCCGTCGACCTCCGCAGTGATCATCGTGCCGACACCGGCTTTGGTGAACAGTTCGAGCAACACGACGTGCGGGACCCTGCCGTCGAGCATGTGCGCAGCAGGGACGCCTGCCTCGATGGCTTCGAGGCAGGCCTCGACCTTGGGGATCATTCCCCCGGAGAGCACGCCCGATGCGATGAGCTGCGCGATCTCACTCGGTGTCGTCTCAGCGATGAGGCTCGACGGATCGGTGACATCGCGCAGGAGGCCGGCGATATCGGTGAGGTAGATGACTTTGGTCGCACCGAGCGCGCCGGCGAGTGCGCCGGCGACCGTGTCGGCGTTGATGTTGTAGGACTGGCCGCTGAGGTCGGCACCGATCGTGGAGACCACGGGAATCAGATTCTGCGTGAGCAGCGATTCCACGATCGCAGGGTTCACATTGGCGACATCGCCGACATACCCGAGCGCCGGGTCGCGCCGGTTCGCCTCGATGAGTCCACCGTCCTCACCGGAGAGCCCCACCGCCAGCGCGCCGTGCGTGTTGATCGAGGCGACGATGTCCCGATTGACCTTCCCGACCAGCACCATCCGGGCCACATCGAGGGTGTCGGCGTCGGTCACCCGAAGACCGTCGCGGAACTCGGACTCGATGCCGAGCCGGTCCAACAATTCGCCGATCTGGGGACCGCCACCATGGACGACGACGACCCGGATACCGACCGAGTGCAACAGCACGATGTCGGCCGCGAACGACTCGGCGAGCGAGGCATCGGTCATGGCGTTGCCGCCGTACTTCACGACGATCGTCTTGCCCCAGAACTCACGAATGAACGGGAGGGCCTCGATGAGCACCTCGGCGGTGGCCATCGCCGAACCCGTCGGCGCGACCGGAGCAGCCGCGCCCAGCTTTCCCTCTGATGCAGTACTCATGATGTGCCCATGTTCTCGTCGATGTACGCGTGCGAAAGATCGTTGGTGAGGATCGTCGCCGACCCCGAACCGAGCCCGAGGTCCGCGATGATCTCGAGCTCGCGCCCGGCCATATGTGCCGCGACCGCTGCCGAGTCG
The DNA here is from genome assembly GCA_964566555.1 of uncultured Bifidobacterium sp. Lineage (GTDB taxonomy): Bacteria > Actinomycetota > Acidimicrobiia > Acidimicrobiales > Acidimicrobilacustridaceae > Acidimicrobilacustris. The sequence continues at coordinate 5,153 of CAZMJK010000036.1, forward strand.
TGATCGACATCGACCGCGCCGCGGCAGACGGTGACTCCCCCGTACGAGAGCGAGAACGTTGAGGGATCGAAGTCGATCCCGCAGGATCCGAGATCACTTGCGATCCGCCCCCAGTAGGGATCGCATCCGTACCACGAACACTTGACGAGGTTGCTTCTCGAGACGTACCGAGCACCGGCCAGTGCTTCGGCGTCGGTCGCCGCACCGGTCACCGTCATGCGAACGACTTTCGTCGCCCCCTCGGCGTCGGCACACATCTGTGCGGCGAGACTCGCGCACGCTTGGGCGACCGCAGCGTTGAGGGCATCGGAATCGACCGCGCCGGCGTGCCCACTGGCGAGAAGCAGCACGGTGTCGTTCGTGGAAGTGCAACCGTCGACGTCCAACGCATTGAACGAATCGGCGACGCCGTGCACGAGCGCAGCCTTGAGTTGCGCCGGCGTCGCTTCGGCGTCGGTCGTGAGGACGGCGAGCATCGTGGCCATATTGGGCGACAGCATGGCGGCACCCTTGGCCATACCGCCCACGACGAACCCATCGCCATGGACCACGACCTGCTTGGCCACGGTGTCGGTGGTCATGATCGCCGTCGCGGCGGCATCGCCACCCTCGGCCGACCGCGCTGCCATCACTTTGGGGACACCGGCCACGATCACGTCGATCGGCATGGGAATGCCGATGAGTCCGGTGGAACAGACGAGCACCTGCTGCGGGTCGATGCCGAGTTCGCCGGCCACTGCTGCACACATCGCCTCGGCATCGTCGAGGCCCTGTTGACCGGTGGCGGCGTTGGCATTGCCACTGTTGAGGATCACCGCAACGGCCTGGCCGTCGGTGGCGTCGAGATGGGCGCGGGTCGTCACCACCGGTGCCGCCGTCATCTTGTTGCGGGTGAAGACACCGGCCGCCGCCACCGGACGACCGTCGGCGGTCGCGACGAGAGACAGATCTGGAGCCCCGGAACTCTTGATCCCGACAGCGGCGCCAGCGGCCACGAATCCGGAGGCGGCGGTCACGCTCATGGGTACACCCCGATCGAGGAGAGGCCGGTCGCTTCGTTGAGCCCGGCGAGGATGTTGGCGCACTGCACCGCCTGACCGGATGCACCCTTCGTGAGATTGTCGATCGCCCCGATCGCAACGATGTGGCCGGTCCGTGCATCGGCCCGAACGGTCACATGAGCGCTATTCGAACCGAGACACGCTTTCGTCGACGGCGACGCATCGGAGACGACCACGAACGGTTCCTCCGCGTAGAACTCCCCGTAGAGTTCGAGCAACTGGTCCGTGGTCGGCGATCCGGTGGGCCGCAGATAACAGGTGGTCAGCATCCCCCTGTTCATCGGCGCGAGGTGCGGTGTGAACAAGACCGACACCGCGTTCGATGTTGCACCGGACAACGTCGCGACGTTCTGTTCGATCTCGGGGGTATGCCGATGATCGAGCAGGCCGTAGGCGGTGAAGTCCTCGTCCACGGTGCAGAACGTCGTGTTGGGTTTGGGCGGTCGACCCGCACCGGAAACACCACTCGCGGCATCGACGACGATGGAGTCGAGATGAACAAGACCGTTCACGACGAGCGGCGCGATCGCCAAGGAGGTGCAGGTCGGATAGCAACCGGGGACGGCCACGAGCGATGCCGACTGGATCTGCGCCCGATAGAGCTCGGGTAATCCGTAGGCGAACCGACCGAGCAGTTCCGGACAGGGGTGGGACTCGCCGTACCAGACCGGGTAGAGCGAAGCATCTTGCAATCGGAAGTCGGCCGCCAGATCGACGACCCACTGAACGTTGTCGACCAGCGTCGGCATGAGCGCCTGCGATGCACCATGTGGCAGCCCGCAGAAGACGAGGTCGACACCGTCGAGGAGCGACGCGTCGAATCGAGCGAATTCGAGGTCGCCGTAGACCGCGGCGAGGCTCGGATAGAGCTCGGACACCGCGACACCGGCCTGACTCTCCCCCGTCGCGAACGACAGGTCGAAGTCGGGGTGGGCGGCCACGAGCCGAAGGAGTTCCGCACCGGTGAAGCCCGATGCGCCGATGATGCCGACGGAGATCACCGGTGAAGACTACAAGAACATGCAGGAGATTGCAAGATTATGCAGAGGAGGCGGAT
>CAZMJK010000036.1:7280-11819 GCA_964566555.1 uncultured Bifidobacterium sp.
AGCGGCGAGCGCATCGATCACCGCTCGCTGCACTCCCCCGATATCGGTGTCGGTCAGGGTTCGATCGGGTGCCTGCAATCGCAAACGGTAGGCCAGACTCCGCCGCCCATCGGGGACCGGGCTCCCGCGGAAGACATCGAAGAGGTCCACCTCGATGAGCAGCGGTCCCGCCGCGGCTCGAAGCGCTCGTTCGATCGATGCGGCTGAGACCGATTCGTCGACCTCGAACGCGAGATCCAGATCACTCGAGGGGTACCGACTGATGGAGTGGTAGCGATGCTCACCGTGCGGCCGGGCCAGGAGCAACCCGAGATCGAGTTGGAGCCATGCGACCCGCTCCCGAATCCCCAACGCGTCGAGCACCCCCGGATCGATCTCACCGAGCTCTCCGATCACCGTTCCGTCGGCGGTCAAGCACCCACTTCGCCCCGGATGCAGCCCCGGCGGTGGCGTGCTCTGGTCGATCTCGATGCCGTCGAAGCCGAGCGTGTCCGCCACGGTGGACCACACCATCGCCGCCGCCGTCGCGTCGCGACTGGCGAGCACCACGGCCAGATGTTCACGCTCATCAGGGAGGACGTTGCCGTCGACCGGAGGCCGAAACACCTTGCCGATCTCGAAGAGCGCGGCCGAGGTCGTGCGATGCGATTCGTTGTAGGCGATGGCCCGCAGGAGGCCCGGCCGAAGCGAGGTCCGCAGCACGCTCTCCTCCGATGCCAACGGATTGGTCACCGTCACCGCTTCTGGTTCGAGCCCGCACGCCGCGAGATCTCCGGGCGCAAGGAACGGAAGCGGCATCGCTTCATGCACCCCGAGACCGACGAGGATCTGACGAAGAGCGCGCCGATCACGTTGAGTTGGCGTCAGCGATCCGATGTGGGCCGAGGTCGGAGCACGTCCGACGATCCGGCTGTAGCCGAAATGGCGGGCGATCTCCTCGATGACGTCGGTCTCCATCGTCGTATCGGGACGGAACGTGGGCACCACGACGTCGAGCGCGCCCCCATCGGGGACGGCATCGCACACGAAACCGATGGGCGCGAGAAGACCGGTGATCTGCTCGGTCGTGAGATCGGTTCCGAGAAGTCGGTTGACGCGATCGGTGCGCACCCGAACGCTCGGGGCCGCTGGGAGGTCACCCCGAGCAGTGATCGCGCCTTGCACCAACCGAGCCCCCGACGGCGCCAGCAATTCGGCAAGCCGCCGAGCGGCGAGATCGACGATCGCCGGATCGACTCCACGCTCGAATCTCGCGGACGCTTCCGATCGGAGGCCCATGAACTTCGAGGACCGCGCGATCGCCATCGGTTGCCACCACGCACATTCGAGTAGCACCGTCGTGGTGGACTCGGAGATCTCGGTCGAGGCCCCACCCATCACGCCGGCGATGCCGATGGCCTCGCCCTTGTCGTTGGCGATCACCCCATCCCGACCACCGGTGAGGACGCGATCGACGCCGTCGAGAGTGGTGATCGCCTCGTCCTCGTGCGCCCAGCGAACCCGCAGCGCACCATTCGGCACCTTGTCGAGGTCGTAGGTGTGGTTCGGCTGACCGAGTTCGAGCATCACGTAGTTCGATGCATCGACCACGTTGTTGATGGGACGCATCCCCAGTGCCAAGAGGCGATCGGCGATCCATCGAGGCGAGGGTTCGACCGAAATGCCTTCGATGACACGAACATGGAACAGCCCACAGAGATCCGAATCGATGATCTCGACGGACGCGACCGACGCGACGTCACCAGGAACCTCTGCGACATTCGGCGTCGGGATGGCGAAGGGAAGACCCAACCGGGCGGCGAGATCTCGCGCCACACCGGCCACCGACATGGCGTCCGGTCGATTGGGATTGATCTCGAGGTCGAAGAGCACATCGGGGGTGATACCGAGGACCTCGGCGATCGGACGCCCCAACTCCAGCGCGGGGTCGAGAAGGTAGATCCCGGAATGATCGTCGCCGAGCGCGAGTTCGCGCCCGGAACAGAGCATGCCGTTGGACCATTCACCGCGCATCTTGCGACGGGCGATCTCCATACCATCGGGCATCGTCGTCCCGAGCGTGGCCAATGGAACGACGTCGCCGACGGTGAGATTCGTGGCTCCACAACAGATCTGGAGTACTTCGCCATCGCCGAGATCGACATCGACCAGTTGGATCTTGTCGGCATCGGGATGTTTGCGAAGGTCGAGAACTTTCGCGGTGACGATGCCATCGAGTCCTTCGCCGAGACGTTCGATCGATTCGACGGCCATTCCCAGGTCGCTCATGACATCGCCGAGCGCCACCGGATCATCGGCGGGGAACGGAGCGAATTCCTGCAGCCAAGAGAGCAGAACTTTCATGAGGGGAACTGCTCCAAGAATCGGACGTCGCCGGTGTACATCTCGCGGATGTCATCGACACCGTGACGCATGAGGGCGAGGCGATCCAACCCGAACCCGAAGGCGAAACCCGACCATTCCTCGGGATCGAGTCCGACGTTGCGCAGAACGGTGGGGTGCACCATGCCGCAGCCACCGAGTTCGAGCCAACCGGTCTGCCCGCAGGTGCGACACCCCCGACCCTCGCAGAAGACGCAGTTGATGTCGTATTCGGCCGATGGTTCGGTGAAGGGGAAATAGGAGGGGCGCAGGCGGGAATGGATCGACCCACCGAAGTAGGCACTCGTGAAGGCTTCGAGCGTTCCGGCGAGATCGGCGAACGAGATGTTGCGGTCGACGACCAGTCCTTCGATCTGATGGAAGACCGGCATGTGGGACGCGTCGGCGGTGTCTCGTCGATACACGCGACCCGGCATAACGGCGTAGATGGGCGGTTCACCGTCGGTCATCACGCGGATCTGCACCGGAGAGGTGTGCGTGCGCAGCAGAACGGTTTCGGGGTCACCGAGATCGACGTACAAGGTGTCCCACATGCCGCGTGCCGGATGCGCAGCGGGGATGTTGAGCGCCTCGAAGTTGTACCAATCGGTTTCGACCTCGGGACCCTCGGCAACGGTGAAGCCCATACCGACGAACACATCGACGAGGCGATCCCAGGTCTGCGTGACGAGGTGGAGTGTGCCCCGCTCGGGACGGTCGAGGAGTTCGGTCAGATCCAAACGTTCGGCATCGACGATCGCTGCTCGCTCTGATCGTTCGAGATCGATGCGTCGCTCAGCGATGGCCGCTTCGATCGCGGCGCGAGCCTCGTTCAGTGCCGCGCCCGCCGTCTTGCGGCCATCGGGGTCGAGTGCCCCCATCCCCTTCTTGAGTCCTGCCAGTTCACCCTTCTTGCCGAGGAGTTCCGCCTCGAGGACACGAAGCTCCTCGACGGTGGTCGTCGCTGCAATTCGGGGCGGGGCGGAGGCCACGATTGAGGAAATGTCGTCGATCATCGAAACGAGAGCCTTCTCGCCGCGAGCGGGCGGGTCCAATTCATTTTGCGCTCACTTCGCCATGCGGCGTTGTCGAGCCGCCTCGAAGAGTACGACGGCGCCAGCCACGGCGACGTTCATTGACTCGACCGAAGGCGTCATCGGGATCGTCACGGTGTGATCACATCGCCCGATGGTCTCCTCCGAAAGGCCATGCGCCTCGGAACCGACCACAAGTGCGACCCGATCGGAGAGCGCCACGAGTTCGGGCGCCACTCCCCCGCTGACCACCGTCGCGATCAGCGACCGGTCCGCGGCGGCGAGTTCGGAGAGGGCGTCAGCCGTATGTGCCACTTCGGCCACGGGGAGTCGGAGAATCGAGCCGGCTGCGGCGCGCACGGCTTTGGGGCCGAACGGGTCGGTGCAGTCACCGACGAACACCACCCCGACGCACCCGGCGGCCTCGGCCGCCCGGAGCAGCGTCCCGGCGTTCCCCGGATCGGCGACATCGACGAGGACGAGAACGGGTCCGTCATCGGCCGCGAAGGAACTGATCGATGCCGGTTCACGCCGAGCGAGTGCGAGAACTCCCTGAGGCGAATTGGTATCGCTGACCGAAGCGAACACCGATGCGCTCACTCCCCAGACCGGCACCGCGTTCGCCACCGCTGATCGAACCACGGTCCGAACGGGGGAACGATCATCGGCGCCCTCCCAGTGATCGAGGTCGACGTACAACTCCTCGATCGCCGCGCCAGCGTCGAGGAGTTCCCCGACCGGAACCGGACCCTCGACCACGAATCGACCAGCCTCAAGACGCGCCTTACGGCGCCCCGTGAGGCGCCGTAAGGAAGCGATTCGTGGATTCGTCGCCGAAAGGGGCGTCGGTTCGACGGTCACCTTGACCGAAGGATCAGGCGTTGGCCGAAGCAGCCGATGCGGCCTGCACGAGCGCGGCGAATGCGGCCGGATCGGTCACGGCGAGATCGGCCAACACCTTGCGGTCGACCTCGATGCCCGCATCCTTCAAGCCGGCGATGAAGCGGCTGTAGGTGGTGCCGTTGAGTCGACACGCAGCGTTGATGCGCTGAATCCAGAGCTGGCGGAAGTCGCCCTTGCGTGCGCGGCGATCGCGGAACGCGTACTGGAGAGAGTGCATGACCTGCTCGTTCGCAGCGCGATA
>CAZMJK010000037.1:0-5449 GCA_964566555.1 uncultured Bifidobacterium sp.
TTCACCAACGTGTCCGCTCGCGCGGCGACCGAACTCGTCGTCTGGTTCGAACCGGATCTCCTGCCCGGTTACGCGTGGTCGTTCCCCCTCGCCGACGGAACCGCCAATGTCGGCTTCGGCATCCTGCGCGACCAAGGTTCGTACAAGGTGAACGACATGGGTCCGCTGTGGCGCGAACTCCTGACACGACCGCACGTTCGCGACTTCCTCGGCCCAGATGCCACACCCGAAGGCCCCCATCGCGCCTGGCCGATTCCCGCACGAGTCGACCGCATCGCGCTCTCCCACGAGCGCACGCTCTTCGTCGGCGACGCAGCGGCGGCGACGGATCCGATGACGGGAGAAGGGATCGGTCAGGCCCTCCTCACGGGACGATGGGCCGCGGAATCCATCAATGCACACTTCGAGGATCCCGTCGCCTGCGGTTCGATGTACGAACGGCTCGTCGACGAGGAACTCGGCGTCGACCATCGCTTCGCCGAGCGCCTGATGGCCGTCCTCCGCAGCCCGGCTGGCGCGCGCGGAGCGGTGCGGATCGCCGGGCTCACGGACTGGACCCGGCGCAACTTCGCCCGTTGGCTCTTCGAGGATTACCCGCGCGCCATCCTCACCACGCCCCGGCGCTGGCAGAGAGGGATGCTCACCGGCCCGGGGGCGTACCGTGGCGGTCATGCGCACACGACTGACTGACCTCCTCGAGATCGAACATCCGGTGATGCTCGCCGGCATGGGTGGTGTCAGCTACCACGAACTCGTCGCCGCAGTGAGTGAGGCCGGGGGTTTCGGGTGCATGGGTGCATCAACGATGAACCTCGACCGCATGGTCGAACAGATGCAACGAGTTCGAGCCGCCACCGCGAAACCGTTCGGCGTCGACCTCCTCACCGCCGCGCCGGGCGATATGCCCACGCAGGTGCAGGCGATCATCGACAACGGTGGCAGGGTCTTCGTCGCCGGACTCGGAGTTCCTCGCGATGTCGTCGACCTCTGCCACGAGAACAACGTGCTGGTGGCGAGTATGTGCGGAAAGGTTAGGCACGCGATCGCTGCAGTCGGCGCCGGATGCGACCTCGTCATCGCCCAGGGCACCGAGGCGGGGGGCCACACCGGAACCATTGCCACGATGGCACTCGTCCCGCAGATCGTCGACGCCGTCGATGGCAAGGTCCCCGTCGTTGCCGCTGGCGGTCTCTTCGATGGTCGGGGCCTCGCGGCATCACTTTCCCTCGGCGCCGAGGGTGTCTGGATGGGGACTCGGTTCATCGCCACCCCCGAAGCGTGGGGAACCCCGGGGTACAAGGAGAAACTGCTCGCCATGGCCGAGGACGACACCGTCGTCACCCGCGGCTTCACGGGAAAGACCTGCCGCGTCGCCCGCAACGACTACACGCAGTACTGGGAGGAGCACGCCGGCGAGATCCAACCGTTCCCGGCGCAGTTCATCCGCTCGATCAATGACGGCGCCAACCACCTCGGAAGCGGACCCGATACCGAGGTCGATCCGACGCGCGAGTTCTGGCCGGCAGGTCAAGGTGTCGGTGCGATCGATGCACTCGTTCCCGCCGGCGATCTCGTTCGTTCGATCGTGAGTGAGGCCGAAGCGGTGATCGAACGGGTCGCTTCTCTACGCTGACGTCAGGAGACCCAGGACTTCAGCTTCTCGATCATCGCCGTGGGATTCGCACCTACCGGAATGATGTTCAACACACTCACCCCGGCCGCGGCGTACGCCTCGATGCGTTCCCGTACGAATCCCTCCGGTCCACAGAGGTTCGTGAGTTTGAGGAACTCGGATGGAACGAGGGCGGCGGCCTCATCTTTCTTCCCATCGAGATAGAGGTCCTGGATCTTCGCCGCTTCTTCTTCGTAGCCGTAGCGACACATGAGGTCGTTGTAGAAGTTGCGCCCCTTCGCTCCCATTCCCCCGACGTACAGCGCCACCATCGGTCGGGCGAGTTCGGCGATATCGGCCTGATCATCACCGATCGCCACCAGTCCACCGGCCGAGATCTCGAGTGGCCCGAGTTTCGGATCGCGCTTGGCCGCACCCGCCGCAAGATCGGCGCCCCACACGTCGTTCGCTCGTTCGGGCATGTAGAAGATCGGAAGCCAGCCATTGGCGATCTCGGCCGTCATCTCCACGTTCTTCGGGCCGAGCGAGGCGATCCACACGGGGATGTCGTCGCGGACCGGTTTGGAGATCATCTTGAGGGGCTTGCCCAGGCCGGTGCCCTGATCGGGTGGCAATGGGAGTGTGTAGTACTTCCCGTCGTAGGTCACTCGCTCGCGTTTCCACACGAGGCGACAGATGTCGATGATCTCGCGAGTGCGCCCGAGAGGAGCGTCGTACTTCACTCCATGGAAGCCCTCGATGACTTGGGGTCCCGACGCTCCGAGTCCGAGGATGAAGCGACCATCGGTCAGGGTGTCCATGCTCGCCGCAGTCATCGCCATGAGCGTCGGGGTGCGGGTGTAGATCGGCAGGATCCCCGATCCGATCGTGATCGATTCGGTCTTCGCTGCGAGATACCCCATGAATGTCGGACCGTCGAAGCCGTAGGCCTCGGCCACCCACGCGATATCGAGGCCCGCCTTCTCGTAGTCGGCGACCTTGGCCGCCGACTCTGCGAAACCACCGGCGTAATCAATCTGCATTCCGAACTTCATTGCCGTGTCCCTTCGGTGCCGGTCTCGCGGCGTTGGAAATCGTGTCAGTGCGAGGAAGGGCCCGTTGCGAGATTGGCGAGTGCCTCGGCACGGGCCTTCGCTCGGGCTTCGGCGCGCTCGGCATCGAGTGCAGCTCGATCACGTGCGTCCTGCTCGGTGATCCACACCTTGCGATCGACGAGTTGCGCGCCATCGACGTTCGCCATCTCGACGCCGTTGTCGAAACTCACGTGATACCGGATCCAGGTCACCCCCGAGACGAACCACACTTTGCCGAACGTTCCGGCGGGAACGCCGGGGAGATCAACGGCGGCGGCGATCTTCTGCCGACGGCGGAACAACTTCTCGGTGCTGATCTTCGGGGCCATGGACGGCCACGCTACCGAACCCGGCCGCGATCCGACGAACCTCGACCCTTCGGCCTCCCACCGATGGGCGACGGGTGCGAATGGGCCTGAGGGTCAGGCGACTGGGTACGATCCAGCAGTTCAGAACGACAGAGTCCGTACCCCGGAGGTGCGGAGAGGATGGCTCCACCATGACTGACATCGGATTCGACGGCCAGGTTGCGATCATCACCGGCGCAGGCGGTGGTTTGGGACGCCAGCACGCGCTCGAGCTCGCTCGACGCGGGGCGCGCATCGTGGTGAACGATCTCGGAGGCTCGGTCAGCGGCGACGGCGGCGATGTCGGTCCCGCCCAATCGGTCGTGCAGGAGATCATCGCCCTCGGCGGTGAAGCGGTCGCCGACACCAACTCGGTTGCGACTCCCGACGGCGGAAAGGCCATCGTGAAGACGGCAGTCGATGCGTTCGGCACGGTCGACATCGTGGTGAACAACGCAGGCATCCTGCGCGACAAGTCGTTCCACAATCTCGATCAACAGATGATCGAGGCGGTCATCCAGGTCCATCTCCTCGGAGCGTTCTACGTGACGCAGCCCGCCTACCAGATCATGCGCGAGAAGGGCTACGGCCGGATCGTCTCCACCTCATCGAACTCCGGCATCCTCGGCAACTTCGGCCAAGCCAACTACGGCGCCGCCAAGATGGGCCTCGTCGGACTCACGCGCGTCCTCGCCATCGAGGGTCGCAAGTTCAACATCAAGGCCAACGCCATCGCGCCCGTCGCCGCGACCCGCATGACCGAGGGACTCTTCGAGGGTCTCATGGACGCGATGGACCCGGCGCTCGTGAGCCCCCTCGTTGCCTACCTCGCATCATCGGCCTGCGATGTCAGCGGCGAGGTCTACTCAGCCGCGGGAGGTGTGATCTCCCGCTTCTTCGTCGGCCTGACCCAGGGGTACTACAACCCCAACCTCACCGCCGAGGACATCGCCGCCAATTGGGACACCATTCGCGACGAGTCCGGCTACATCGTCCCCGCTGACAACAACGGCGAACTGTCGAAGATCCTCAACACCCTCAAGGGTGGCGCGTAGTCACTCGCCGTCGAACGGATCGTCGTCGAGCGATTCGTCCGAGGTGACCATCACCGGTGCACCGTGGTGCGCCACCATCTGCCACCGACCCGACGGGGAACGCTCGAAGATGTTGAGCGCGTTCACCGTTGCGCTCGCGCCCGCTGTGAGCAGGTTCTCGTCGCACGAGACCCAGGCCGTATCACCGGAGATCGACACGTGCTCCTCGGTGACGATGAATTGGATCTGCTGCGGCCCGTCGAACATCACCGCCCAACTCGAGGCAACGGCGGCCCACCCTCGAAGTGCGGTCCAACCCGGGTGGACGCAGAGCACACGATCGTCGTGCACCCACAGGTCCGACATGGCGTTGAGATCGGATGCTTCGAACGCGTCGTAGAAGGCCTGATTCGCCTCGAGTACCGCCGCTGAGGCCGGATCGATCGCATCGCCCTCGATCCATCCCCCCATACCTTCTGAGAATTCGGATGGATCCGGTGTCATTGGCGGCACGGTAGCGGCAGGATGGGGCCATGCGCGTCCCTTCCTCCGATGGCGTCGAACTCACCGTGCACGATCTCGGCGGTGACGGCCCTCCCCTCCTGCTCGCCCACGCCACCGGATTCCACGGTCGCGTCTGGGAACCGATCGCCAACCGCATCTCGGGATTCCGCACATGGTCGATCGATCTGCGCGCCCACGGTGATTCGGCCGCGCCCGAGGAACGGCCCCTCGAGTGGTACGGGTTCGCCGACGACATCCTCTCGGTGGTCGACGCCCTCTCACTCGACCGACCATTCGGTGTCGGGCATTCGAAGGGCGCGGCATCACTCCTTCTTGCCGAACAGGCGCGACCGGGAACATTCAGCTCGCTCTATCTCTTCGAACCCGTCGTCGTTCCCGATGATTTCGTGACGGACCGAAATCCCGACAATCCACTGTCCAACGGCGCCCGCAAACGGCGTGCCACGTTCGAGTCGTTCGATGCGGCGTACGAGAACTACGCGAGCAAGCCTCCGTTCGACGCACTGCACCCTGAGGTACTTCGTGTGTACGTCGATCACGGTTTCGCGCGAAATGCCGATGGGACGGTCTCGCTCAAATGTCTGCCCGAGAACGAGGCCGAGGTCTACGCCCACGGGATGTCCCACCGTGCATTCGCGGCACTGCACCAAGTGAACTGCCCCGTCACGATCGCCGTTGGTCGCGACGATGCTGTCCCCGCCGTTTTCGGACGCCCGATCGCCGAAGCGTTGCCTGCCGGGACACTCGCCTCGTTCCCCACTCTCGGCCATTTCGGACCGCTGGAGGATCCGGAGACCATCGCCGCGTCGATCAGCGATGCGTTCGCGCCCTTGGTCT
>CAZMJK010000037.1:5493-9830 GCA_964566555.1 uncultured Bifidobacterium sp.
GAGGCGCACTCCCCTCGACTGTCGCTCGCGGTGCGTAGCCTGCCGCCCATGACCCTCGAACTTCCCACCTCCCTCTCACCGTCGAAGGTGTCGACGTTCACCGATTGCGCCCTTGCGTTCCGCTTCTCCGCGATCGACAAGATTCCGCAACCCCCAACCGTCGCCACCGTGAAGGGCACCCTCGTCCACAGCGCGCTCGAGCGACTCCTCGCTCTCGATGCAGCCGATCGCACGGTCGCCGCCGCGATCGACTGCCTCGCCGAGGCACGGTCCGAACTCGACGCCGACCCCGATTGGGAACAACTCGCACTGAGCGATGCGGACGCCCTCACCTTCTACCGAGACGCCGACGTCCTCGTTCACAACTACTTCGATCTCGAGGACCCGCAGTCGATCGAGCCCGTCGGCCTCGAACTGCACGTCGAACACGAACTCACGATGACCAACGGTTCCCGCTTCACGCTGCGCGGCATCATCGATCGACTCGAACGCAACGCCGATGGAGACCTGGTCGTGAGCGACTACAAAACGGGCAAAGCTCCTGCGGCCAACTACCAGCAATCACGACTGACGGGCGTCCAGATCTACGCGTACTTGTGCGAGAAGATCTACGAGGAGCGCCCGGCCAAGGTGCAGTTGCTCTTCCTCGGCGGCGCACCGACCATCGTCGACACCGCGCCCACCGACCAATCCACCCGGCAGATCGAACGGAAGGTCACCTCGATCTGGTCCGCCATCGAGACCGCCTGCGAGCGAGACGATTTCCGCCCCAAGAAGTCACCGTTGTGCTCATGGTGCGCCTACCGGCAATGGTGCCCCGCCTTCGGCGGCGATCCCGACCAAGCCAGAGTCGCCTTCGAAGGAGTCGAGCGTCCAGTGCGCCCCAACGGTTTCCGAGAGCCCTGACGACGGTCGGTCCCGGCTCCCCTAGCATCGAGACCCGTGACCACCCCTCCCGAGACCGAACCGCTGCCTCCCGAGGGCATCATCGACGCCGCCATCGAAAAGTTGGCGGCTGACCACCCCGGCCTCCCGCTCCCCCATCACGAACTCGATCCCCCGCACGAACTCGGTCCGATCGATCGGTTCGACATGGCGGTCGACACCTTCCTCGATCGATTCCGTGGCACCGAGCCCACCGACCGGATCATCTACGGGCTCACCGAGTTGGGCGACTTCGGGCTGATCTGGGTACTCCTCGCGTTCTTGCGCGGGTTGCGTTCGGAGGAGGACGCTCGCGCCGCCTGGCGATTGGCCGCCGCCCTCGGTGTCGAATCACTCGTCATCAACGGACTGGTCAAGAGCCAGTTCAAACGAGAGCGTCCCGTCGTGCAGGAGCCTCGTCCCCACCGTTTGCGGATTCCGCTCACCACGAGTTTCCCGAGCGGCCACTCCAGTACCGCAATGGTCGCCGGCATCCTGTTGGCGCAACGTTCGTCGACCCCGACCAAAGTCGCCCTCTTCGGATTGGGTGGGCTGGTCGCCATTAGCCGTATCCATGTTCGGATCCACCACGCGTCCGACGTCGTCGGCGGACTCGCCGTGGGGCTCGGCCTCGGTGCCGTGGCCCGCACGGTGTGGCCCCTCTATCGACGCCGCCGTTGAACCCTCGGAGGAGCGCGACGCACCATGACGATTGAATTCGGAATCACGTGGGACTACCGGTGTCCGTTCGCCCGCATCGTCCACGCCCATGTCATCGCCGGCCTCCTCGACGGGGCCGATTGGAACGTTCGCTTCGTCCCCTTCTCCCTCGGGCAGGTCCACGTGGAGGAGGGTGAGGCGCCCATCTGGGAACGACCCCAGGACGACACCGGCCTGCTCGCCCTGCAAGCGGCCGTCGTCGTGCGCGATTCGTTGCCCACCGATTTCCCCCTCGTCCACCGGGCCCTTTTCGAAGCCCGCCACGCCGAGGGCGCGCAACTGAGGGACGAGTCAGTGCTGCGGGCCATTCTCGAAGGTCAGGGAGTGGACCCGGATCCGATCTTCGCCCAGATCGCCACGGGCATCCCGCTCGAGACGATCCGCGACGAGCACACCGCGGCCGCCCGGGATCTCGATGTCTGGGGAGTGCCCACGTTCATGACCGATCGCCATGCGGCGTTCGTTCGTCTGATGGAGCTTCCGGTCGATGCCGCCGACGCGCGTCGGTCGGTGGAACGAATCGTCGAGATGCTGGCCGAGTGGCCATCACTCAACGAGTTCAAACACACCAGCCTCGACCGCTGATCCCTCGGTCGGGACGGGTGTGGTGCAGGGCGTCAGCCCTGAACGAGAACCGACGCCTCCGACGCGACCAGCGAACGGATATCGAGCAGGAGATCGGCGACCTCGTTGGTGCTGACCAACTCGCGGTGGAGCATTTCGCCCAACGCTCGATCGATGATCGTGAGCGCTTCGGCGAGTGCGTCCATCTCTCGGGTTTCGGTCATCTGCGTCTCCTGTCGTAGCCGGCGGTCGAGATTCGCTTCCTTCAGGTGACCCCGGAGGGCACATCGGGTTGCGGTACGTCATGTTCCACTGCGGTTACCAACGCATCGTAGAGGGCGTGGTGCCGGAAACGCGCGTCAATTCGGAGATTTCTCGACAAGGCGTCATCGACTCATCGATTCGTCCCGTCCGGTGATGACGCACTCCCGAACTAGCGTCGTCGAACATGAGCGCCGCCTCGCCGCACATAGCGTCCCGATCGCCGTCCCACCAGATGGGACTCACCTTCGCCAGTTTCGCCGGTCTCGGTCCGGCCGCCGGTCTCACGGCGGCGGACTGGGCCGTTTCCGCCGGCTACTCCTCGTTCTGGGTGGCCGAGACCACGGGCCTCGAAGCGTTCTCCACCCTGGCCGCCATCGGGGCGGCGCACCCCGGTCTCGATCTCGGCACCGGGGTGATCGCGTCACAACTCCGAACCCCGGGGGTCACCGCGATGGCCGCCGCGACGCTCCAGGCCCTTCATCCTGAACGCGACATCCTCTTGGGAATCGGTGTGTCCTCCCCCACGGTCGTCAGTCGTTGGCACGGCGCCGAGTACGGCGATCGCCCCCTTGCCCGAATGCGCGAGGAACTCACGTTGTTGCGACTGTGCCTCAGCGGCGAGAAGGTCGACTTCCACGGCGATTTCCACTCCGTGAAGGGCTTTCGTCTTGGCATCCGCCTCGGCGAGAAGCGGCCGAAGATCATCCTCGCCGCACTCAACCCCAAGATGTTGACACTCGCTGGCGAACTCGCCGACGGTGTCCTTCTCAATTACCTCCCCGCTTCCCACGTTCCGTGGTCGCTCGAGCAGGTGAGGGCTGGCGGCAACGCCACGGTGTACGCCTATGTCCACGTCGGCGTCACCGACCCAGCACCCCATCGCGACCTTGCGCGCAAGGACCTGTTCTCCTACATCGTGGTCAACGCCTATGCCGAGAGTTTCATCCGCGCTGGCTTCGCCGACGAGGTCGCACAGGTACGCGATGCTCACCCCGCTGGCGATCGTGACGCGGCGGTCGCCGCCGTGTCCGACCGCATGGTCGATGCCATCGACATCCTGGGCGATGGCGCTCACGTCCACACCGCCGTGCAGTCCTATGTCGATGCCGGCGTCGACGTCCCGGTCGTGATGCCCCTGCCGTGGGGGCCCGACCGAATGGCCGTCATCGCGGACACCATCGCCGCAGCCGCAGGCCGGCACTGACGATGCCTCCCGTGCGCCGACCCAAGGGCAAACCATCCACCTCGACCGATCCGTTCCCCACCGATGGTTTGGTCGAGATCGGGTTGACACCCGGAGCCGCGGTTCGCTTTCGGCGACGAGACACCGAGCGCTGGAAGGACGGCACCGTCACTCGTCGAGAGTCGGACGGAAGTCTCGGCGTCTGCGATTCGAAGGGCGCGATGCGAGCCCTCCCGCTCGACGCCGTGGAGGTCAAGGACCGTGGACCTCGAGGCGGTGTCGCCTGGGTTCCGCTCACCGAGTGGGCCGAACGCACCGAACAACTTCGACTGCTGTGAGCCCTCACGAGCGGTGACCCTCAACGAGCGATGACCCTCAACGGGGAGTGAGTTCCCGCACTGCCTGCTCGGTATCGACCCCCGACATACCGAGCACGGCGAGAGCGGGGGTGGTGACACCGTTGTCGATGTAGCGCTGGATATGTGCCCGACACTGTTCATAGGAACCGTGCACGATGAGTTGATCCACCACCTCATCGGGAATGGCCTGGAGCGCCGCCGCACGATCACCTGCACTCCATGCATCCCACATGCCCTGCAACTGCGGGCCCCGACCCAACCACTTGTGGAACGCGGCGTACACGGGAACGTTGAGATAGGCGGCGATGGCGAACCGCGCGGCG
>CAZMJK010000037.1:9840-11804 GCA_964566555.1 uncultured Bifidobacterium sp.
CCCGGACCCTCTCAGTGTCCTCGGAAGGAACGACGAAGATCCTCGCCACGATCTCCTTGTCCGTACCGTGGGCCGTCACGATCGGAGCGACGGTTGCGACATCATCGGCCGATAACCAATTGATGATCGCTCCATCACCCTCGCGACCCGCCAGGTTCAACATTCCTTCACGCAATGCGGCAACGAGGATCGGTACGCGCTTTTCGGGAACGGCGGTGAGCCGAAAACCGCGGACCGAGAACGTGTCGTAGGTCTCGGTGATCTTCTCGCCGGTGAGTGCCGCCCGCACGAAACGCACCGTGTCGCGAAGGCGCTTGTAGGGCTCGTCGAACGCCATCCCGTTCCAGCGACCGACGATGACATCGGAAGAGGTGCCGAGGCCGAGCACGAACCGACCCGGTGCGGCCTGCGCCATCGCCGCCGCACTCTGTGCGATCACCGCGGGCCCCCGAGTGAAAGCCGGCACGATCGCCGTTCCCAGACGGAGCGACGGCGCCCATTGCGACGTCAGCGCCAGTGGTGTGAAGGCATCTGCTCCATCGGTCTCGGCCGACCACGCATCGGTGTAGCCGAGTGCAGCGAGTTCGGCGATCCGCTCGCGTTGTGCATGCAGTGGAACGCGATCGAACGGAATGGTGATGCCGTACCCCCGATACGGCTCCATCAGACACCCGTCCAGGGTCGGATCATGGCCGACTGACTCGCCGTCGCCATGAGTGTGCCGTCCTCGGCCCACAGGTAGAGATGACCGTGACCGAAACCCCGGGCCACCGCTTCGATCCGAACGTCGGCGAGTACCCATTCGGTCGGCACGAGGTCCATGACCCGGATGGTGTTGTCGAGGCTGTTCGAGTTGATCTCCGAGGTCACCGCCATCCCGAGACCCATCGGCACGAAATCACCGAGGACGGCGAGCGACGCAGCCGAGACTTCCAGGATCTCGGGCATCCGCACCCAGAACGCGGTGCGTCCCGTCCCCGGAGCATCGATCGCCATGCGCATGTCCAACCGACTCGAAATGGAATTGCCGGGATCGAACCGCAATTGTCGTGGTGGGCACTCGAGTGGCGGGGCGACCTCGGGCGCACTCACCCACTGACCGACCTCTTCGATGTCGCGGCGCCCGAGTGAGGCGTTGACGAGGAAGATCATGGTGTCGCCGACCTGGCCGGTCACCCGGGCTTGAGTCGTGGTTCGACCGGAGGCATCGATGCGGATGTCGAGGTCGACCACCGACGGCGGCTTCGTGTAGTTGATGTACTGCGCACAGGCCCACACCACGGGACGCTCGGTGACTCGCTCGAGCGCCTCGATCGCAGCGCCGAGCCCGCAACCGCCGAACAGGGTTCCCAGCCCGCTGCAGATCCCCTCGGTCACGGGCAGGTACCACCGCATGGGGTTGTGTGTGGGCTGGAGTCCCAGCCAGTGCTGTGCATCCACGGTTGGGAGCGTAGATGCCCCACCGTTCGTTCCCTCCACTGTCACACCCCTTCGGCACACTCGGTCCCATGAAGAAGCGACCCACCCTCCATACCAGCGGTGTCCATCGCCTCCCCGAGGGCCCAGCTGCCTGGCAGCTCGATGACGCCGCCCGTACCCGTGCCCTCGCCGGCATCGCCAAGGCCCGGGCTGCGCTCGCGGCCGCAGTAGCCCACCGCGAGTCGCCGCCAACGCTCGAGTTCGGCGATCACGCCACTGCGGCCTGACTGCTCCGCCGGGCGCGACCGCCGCATCACGGCCCTAGGATCGCTCCATGCGTGAAGTCGTGATTGTTGATGCCGTCCGTACCCCCGTCGGCCGTCGCAACGGGGGGCTCTCCTCGATGCACTCGGCCGATCTGCTCGCTGTGCCGTTCAAGGCGCTGTTCGAACGGACGGGGACGGACCCGGCACAGGTCGGACAGGTCGTCGGTGGCTGTGTCAGTCAGATCGGACAACAGGCCTTCAATGTGACCCGCACGGCAT
>CAZMJK010000038.1:0-7795 GCA_964566555.1 uncultured Bifidobacterium sp.
CCCGTTGGAAGAGTTGGACCGATGCTCCCCCATGGCTGAATGACATCGTTCCCCCGTCGGTGGTGATGGGATGACGACCTCCTGGCTCGATCACTCCGGACAGCACGTATTCGCCACCCTCACCCTCTCCGCAGAACCCGAACGCCTCGAATTGGCGAATGATCTCGAAGGAGAACGGGTCGTAGAACTCGCAGACATCCACATCGCTCGGACCAATGCCGGCAACGGCGAACGCCTCTTCCGCGGCCCGACGACCGACATGGCCGGCGATGAGGTCTGCTCGCCGCACACCTCCGAGATCCCATGCCGGAGGGTGTTGGTAGGAGGGGCCGTAATGATCGGTGCCTCCCCCGAGCAGGTGGACGGGCGGCTTGGCGCAACCGTCGACGCGGTCGATATGCGTGAGGACGAGCGCCGTACCGCCCTCTGATGTCATCGCGCAATCGAGAAGGTGGAACGGGTCGGCAACCATGCGACTGCTGAGGATGTCGGCGGCGGTGAAGGGCCCTCGATCGAAATACACCGCTTCGGGGTTGATGCTGCCGTTGTTGCGGATGGTCGCCGCGACATGGGCCATCGACTCGGGAGTGGTGCCGTACATGTGCATATGCCGCCTGGCCATGAGTGCGAACTCGGCCGCCGTGAACATCCCGTAGGCCGCCACGAATTCGTTAGTGGGCCGAGTCCAAGGCGCCGTCGATGCGTGTTGCCGATAGCTCCCTGCCTCACCCGTCGCGATCAGGACGGTCGAGGCCAGACCGCACGCAATCGCCATCGCCCCCTCGATGACCGCGGGGATACCGAGAGGCGACATCGAGCGCCAAGCCGGCCCAATCCGACTTTGATAGAGGAAGTTGCTGGCAATCCCTCCGACCACGCCGTCGATGTCTCGCGGCGAGAGTCCCGCGTCGGCGATAGCTCCGAGTGCCGCCTCGAGGGCGATCGACTGAGTGTCGTGACCTTCGAGTACACGCGCCTGTTCGGTGTTGAACACGCCGACGATCGCCACATCACGAAACGGGTGCCCCACTCATCCTCCCCATCGCTTGGCATCGAGTAAGTGACCACGATGCCACCCCAACCTTCCTAGCATCGCATCCATGAGTCCCTACCAGCGACCGCTCTCCTTCACCCTTGACGATGGAACCACCATCACCGGTGAGCTCCATCTTCCCGACGAGATGACCTCCTCGGCGCCGACCGTCGTCATGAGCCACGGTTTCTCGGCGACGAGACAGATGGGCCTGCCGTGGTTCGCCGAGGCCTTTGCCCGCTCCGGCTACTGCGTCTACCTCTACGACCACCGGGGTTTCGGCGACTCGGGAGGTACCCCTCGGAGCGTCGTCGATCCGTGGCAACAGACCCGAGACATGTCCGAAGTCGTCGACCAGGTTCGCCTTCTCCCCGAGGTCCATCCCGACCGGGTCGCCGTATGGGGATCGAGTTTCAGCGCAGGCGAGGCGATCGTCCTGGGGTCACTTCGACGTGATGTGAAGGCCGTGATCGCCAATGTGCCCTTCGCCGGATCCGGTGATGCATTGTCCAACGACGCGCATATCGAGCAGCGATCCGTGGCGATGCGAGTGGCCTTCGAGTCGACGACGCTCGATCTCGGTCGCCACACGATCGGTCCACTCGCGGTCGTCCTCGACGACGATCACGACACCGCAGTTCTCCCACAGCCCGAGAGTCGCGAATGGTTCCTTGCCCACGGTCCCGAGCACGGGTGGGCCAATTCGGTGACCCTGCAGATGACGACGACTCCGCCATTCGACCCTGGACCGTGTGCAGCAGCCCTCGATGGCACCGCGCTCCTGATGGTCGTCGCATCCCACGACGACGTCGCTTCAACCGAGATCGCACTCGCAACCTTCGAGCGAGCGAGCAACCCGAAGCGCCTGAAGATGATCGATGGCCATCACTTCAGCGACTACGACGGCCCGTTGCGCGCGGAGGCATTCGACGCGATGGTCGACTTCCTCGACGAGTTCCTCTAGGGCTCTGCCGAGAACAGTTCAGCCGACGACGACATTGGGGCGCGGAATCCCCTGCATCTCGCACAGCGCGTAGTACCCGGCCAGCGAGGTCGCCCCGTCGGTCACCGATTCGACGTTGCCGTCGGCGTCGAGATTGAGATTCGC
The DNA here is from genome assembly GCA_964566555.1 of uncultured Bifidobacterium sp. GTDB lineage: Bacteria > Actinomycetota > Acidimicrobiia > Acidimicrobiales > Acidimicrobilacustridaceae > Acidimicrobilacustris. Next base: position 2,142 of record CAZMJK010000038.1, read on the forward strand.
CCCGTACATGTGGAACCACACCTGCGTGTTGTCCTCGATGCACTGGAGGGTGTGGACGGAACCGGCCGGCTCGTAGAGAAACGATCCGGCGCGGTTGACGTAGTCGTACTCCTTGTACTTCCAGCCCCCGCTCACCGTGTAGCCCCATACCGGCCCGGTGTGCTTGTGGGTCTGCACTTCGAAACCCTTCTGCATGATGTTCTCGACGATCCAGAGACCTTCCTCGATCTTCACCTGCAGAACCCGGAGTTTGTTCCCGTCGCCGATCTCGACCCAGGGAATATCACTGGCTCCGATATGAATGGCCTCAGGGGCTCCAGCATCGATCATCGTCATTTCAACGCCTCCTCGATTGGGTTCTCGGTCGATGATAGGTGGTCAGCGCATTCCTCTGACCAGTTGTCCGGGCCGGGCACCGGTGTCCTGGTCATCGATCCGGGTGATCTCACCGGCGACGATCGTGTACCGGTAGCCCTCGGCTCGTTGGATGAGGCGATGCCCGCCCGCTGGGAGGTCATGGACCAGCTCGGGGTGGAGCAGGCGAAGATTCTCCAGATCGATGACGTTGAGATCGGCTCGCTTGCCCCGTTCGAGGGAGCCGCGATCGCCGAGTCCGTAGACCGAAGCGGTCTCGTGGGTCTGCATCCGAACGGCCGCCTCGAGCGACAATCGTGGCCCGCGTGTCCGGTCCCGCACCCAGTGGGTCAGCAGAACGGTGGGCATACACGCATCGACGAGGAGGTTGCAGTGCGCTCCCGCATCGGAGACACCGAGAACCGAAGCGGGGTGGGTGATCATCTCGTAGACGCCGTCGAGTCCCGCGTTGGCGTAGTTGTTGATTCCGGCCACCAACAAGGCTCGCCCGTTGCGATCGAGCATGCGGTCGTACATCATCTCCATCTCCGACACGCCTGCCGCCGCAGCCAATCCGGCGATACTCCGATCGGCGCCGGGCTCCTGGTCGATGACGTCGTCCATCGGAAAGATGATCGATGCTCCGTTCTGCGCGAACGTCGAGATCCCCTCGTACAGTTCGCCACTCGGAGGGAGATCCTCCTCAGAGAGGATCTCCGCCCGAATCGCCGGGTCCCGAAGAAGGGCCAGGAGACCTTGGCTCTTCGCCGATACCTGCGGAACGACTCGGGCGCCATCCGCCTGCGCGGCCAGCGCGAGATCGAGGACCTCCCTGTAGAGATCGATGTTGCTCGGAATCTGATTCAGGATCATGAGCACCGGAATGTCGAACTCGGCCGACATTCGCCGCATCCAATCGAACTCCTTGATGAGCATCTCGGGGTCCGAACTCACCACACCCAGTGGTGACACCTCGAAGACCGGATGCCCGAAGCGCTGCATCGCCTCGGCGATCGCCCACAATTCGTCGGTGTTCGCGTGAGTGCCGGGAACATAGGTTCCGTCGGGAGCCTGATGCGCGAACGTTCGCGACGTGGAGAACCCGAGGGCACCAGCTTCGAGCGCTTCGGTCACCAGCGCCGCCATCTGCGCCGCGTCCTCCTCGGTGGCAACGGTGTCACCGACGGCACGATCACCCATGACCCACACTCGCAATGCTCCGTGGGTGATCTGCGTCGCGACGTCCATCGACCAGTGACGGGATTCCAGCGCATCGAGGTAATCGGGGTAGGTGATCCAGTCCCATGACATCCCTTCGGTGAGCGCGATGCCGGGGATGTCCTCGACGCCCTCCATCAGGTGCACGAGTTGCTCGCGTCGTTCCGGAGCGACTGGCGCGAATCCGACGCCACAATTACCGGCGACGATCGTCGTCACACCATGGGAGGCCGAGGGTTCGAGTACCTCGTCCCACGTGATCTGACCATCGAAATGAGTATGGATATCGACGAAACCGGGGGTGACGATCAATCCGGTCGCGTCGATCTCACGCCGACCGTTACCGGTGACGGCGCCACCGACTTGAACCAGCACTCCCCCGTCAACGGCGATATCTCCGACGAACCGTGCACGCCCGGTGCCGTCGACGATCGTGCCACCACGGATCACGAGATCGTGAGTGTCCATCACTGCGCCCCCACTTCGACGATCCGTCCAGATCCAGGCGAGACAACTTCCTGTCGACCATGACGGCGAATCGGTACACCGTTGACCAACACGTGAACAACTCCCTCCGGCTGATCGGCGGTGAGACGTTCTGATCCCGACGGGAAATCCGCAACTCGCCGAAGGGGTCCCGGTGCGATCGTCGCGGGATCGAAGACGACGATGTCGGCCCACGCGCCCTCGCGGATTTCGCCGCGATCGACCAATCGGAACAGATCGGCTTGCGCCTTCGTGAGACGATGGATCGCCTGTTCGAGCGTCATGACCCCTCGGTCTCGCACCCAGTTGCCGAGCAGATCGGTCGCCTGAGGCGCATCACACAATTGACCGACATGAGCCCCGGCGTCGGACAAGCCGAAGGCGCAATGGTCCTCGGTGATCAAGAGCGCCACCTCCGTCGGATCGTCATTGGCCACGATGCTGCGCACCCGCACACCAAGGTCGGGCTCGTCGAGTGCGATGTCGAGGAGTAGATCGAAGGCATCGACATCGCGTTCGGCCGCAAGATCGACGAGCCGACGTCCCTCCAATGCCGAATTGGCCGGGCACTCACTGATCTCGAACGTCTCCCAACGCGGAACCATGAAGGTGCCCGTCGACCACACGTCGCGGACCCGATCACGCCATCCCTCGTCGCCATACGCACGGCGTCGCTGCTCGAGGGAGCCCGCCATGAGCTCGGCGAACTCGCTGTTCACATTGAAGGTGAAGGGCTCGGCCATCGACATCGAGAACGCAAGCGGACGCGGTGACACCTGGGGCCACACGTTCGCACCACGAGACACCCCGATTCGATTTAATTCGACGAACGATCGATGGGACAGATTCGGCGTGCTCAGCAGCGCAGTGATGGTGAATGGGGCTCCCGACTCGATCTGGAGGTCGTAGATGTCGGGCAGCGGGAGGACTTCACCTGGGGTCACCTCGACGACCCCCTTGCCGACACGTCCGACGCACTGGAAGAGCGCCTCGAGTTCGGCACGCTCCGCCAACCGCGACGGAATGGGCTTCCCGTCGACGCCCCGGTGTGTCGGAGCGACGCTGGTGGCGAATCCAGCGGCGCCAGCCGCCAAGGCTTCGGTCAGAACATCGACCATCGTCTCGATCTCGGTCGCCGTGGCTGCCCGTTCGTACGCCGCATCACCCATCACGAACAGTCGGAGCGCAGTGTGGCCGATGTAGGCGGTGAAGTTCAGCCCCAAGGGAAGGTCAGCGACGGCCTGGAGGTACTCGGGAAACGTCGTGAAGTTCCACGGCACCCCCGCCTCGAGGGTAGCGACGTCCATGTCCTCGACGTTCTCGAGCGTTCGCGCGATCAGACCTCGATGTTCGGGACGCGTGGGGGCAATCGAGAAACCGCAATTCCCCGCGATCACCGTGGTGACACCGTGGAAGCTCGAAGGGGTGAGGTTCGGATCCCAGAAGACCTGCGCGTCGTAATGCGTATGGATGTCGATGAACCCGGGCGCCACGACGAGACCGGTCGCGTCGAGGGACTCATCGCCGACGAGACCGGTACCGATAGCGGCGATCCGACCGTCGACGACGAGCACGTCGGCGTCGAATCTCGGACGTCCGGTTCCGTCGACAACCGAACCGCCGGTGATCACGAGAGAAGCCATGGTCAGGAGTCTTTCATCCCGGCGCTACTTCAGGAGTTCGAGGACACAAGCCGAACCGGTAGGCGTTTGACCCCATTGTTGAGGTTCGACCTGACGCGTTCGGGGCGTCCGTTGAGTTCGATGGACGAGAACCCCCTCAAGAGCTCCTCGAAGAACACGCGGCCCTCGAGGCGGGCGAGATGGACTCCGAGACAGAAATGCTCACCGATTCCGAACGACAGGTGGGGGTTCGGACTGCGTTCGATATCGAATCGCTGGGAATCGGCGAACACCTCCTCATCTCGGTTCGCCGACGTGTAGAACATCGCCACCTTCTCGCCCTCACGTATGGCGACCCCGCCGATCTCCGTGTCGGCCGTCGCGGTGCGCCGGAAATAGTGCAGAGGATTGAACCAACGCAGGATCTCCTCGACCGCGGACGGGATGAGATCCGGACGAGCACGAAGCAACGCGAACTGCTCCGGATGATCGATGAGTGCCCAGAGTCCCCCGACGAGCATCGTCACCGTCGTGTCGTTCCCCGCTGTGATCATCTGTACGAGGAGACTGCCGATATCAGCATCGGTGAGGTACCGCCCGTCGAACTCCTGCCCGAGGATGACATCCATGAGGTCTCCCTGCGGGTCCGCCGCTCGGCGTTCCGCGGCGAACGACATGCCGTAGAGCGCCATCTGGAGCGAGGAGTCGGCACTCCCGGCCTCGCTCAGATCGCCGTCCGGATTGAGGTCGGGATCCTGACCACTCGTATTCATCTGTGCGAGTCGGTGGAGCCACTCCCAATCCGATTCCGGGAGACCGAACAGTCGACCGATGACCTGCGTCGGAAGAGGACCGACCACATCGTGGACGAATTCCACCTCCTGACGCTCGGCCGCCTCGGCGAAGATCTCCGTGGTGATCTGTCTGATCTGATCGGCAAGCCCCGCCATGACCCGTTGCGCGAATTGCGGAGCCAACGGTTTGCGATAGGCCACGTGGCGAGGTGGGTCCATCGAGAGCAACATGTCGCGCATTCGAGCGAGTCGCTCAGGGTCGAGATCTTCGAGCACCACCCCACCGGCCTCACAGGAGAACAGGCGCGGATTACGCGAAACGTGCACGACATCAGCGTGGCGCAGGACCGCCCAGTACCCCTCCTGACCTGGAATGTCCTGCCACACGACAGGACATTCACGTCGCAATCGGGACAATTCTGCGTGCGGAGGCCCGTCGACATACGTGTCCGGGCTGTAAAGGTCGATCATGTGATCCCGACACCCCCTGAATTCGCCGATCCGTTCGGATCGCCGCGAGTCTTGCCGAAGTACTCTCCACCGTGTCGGGATTCCACGCGCCGCTGGATTCCGGCTCTCGAGAAGGGGATCCGATGGACATCGCAATGACCATGCCCACGATGGTCGCTCATGACCGGGCCGACACGATCGCATGGTGCCGAGCGATCGATGAGGGACCGTGGTCGAGCCTCGCCGTCCCGGAACGCGTCACCTATCCATCTCATTCATGGATTGTCGAGTTGTCGGCGGCCGCCGCCCTTACCGAACGAGTTCGCTTGTGGACCACGATCATCGTGTTGCCCGCTCATGACGCGGTGGATGTGGCCAAGCAACTCGCGTCGGTCGATCAACTCAGTTCCGGCCGCCTCACGGTCGGTATCGGCGTTGGCGGTCGCGAACACGATTACCGGGCGATCTCAGGTCAGTTCGAGCGCCGATGGGCACGGATGGACGAACAAGTACAGACCATGCGCCGCATATGGAATGGCGAGCCACCATTCGAAGGAGCCGACCCTGTCGGTCCACCACCGGTGCAGAAGAACGGACCTCCATTCATCGCGGGCGCCATGGGACCGAAAGCGATCGCCCGCGCAGCGAAATGGGCCGAAGGCGTCGATGACGGATCCACGGTGTTCGGCATTGACCCAACGGCCACCGCAGCCGCCTTCCACACCGCCCT
>CAZMJK010000038.1:7805-11722 GCA_964566555.1 uncultured Bifidobacterium sp.
CGCGACATCTGGAAGGCAGAGGGTCGTACCGACGCGCCGCACCTCTCGGCCAGCCTCTGGTACGCCTTGGGTGACAGCGCCCAGGACCGGCTGTACGACTACGGCTACTCGTACATGAAGATCTTCGGCGAGGAAGTCGGCACCATGATGGCCTCACTCCTTTCGACATCGACGCCCGATTCGCTCCGAAATGCTGTCGATACCCTCGAGTCTCTCGGTTGCGACGAGTTGTTCCTCGTTCCGACGACTGCTGATGTCTCCGAACTCGATCGAACACGCGACGCGCTCGGCATCTGAAAGGAGGACGACATATGGCTGACATGACCTATCGAAACTTGGGAGAGAGTGGTCTCCGCGTCTCGACCGTCGGACTGGGTTGCAACAACTTCGGAATGCGAATCGACGCCGCCGCAACGGAGCGTGTCGTCCACGCTGCGCTCGACCATGGCATCACGATGTTCGATACCTCGGACTCGTACGGAGACTCCGAGATCTTCCTCGGAGCGGCGCTGGGGTCGCGGCGAGGCGACGTCATCCTCGCAACGAAATTCGGGAGTGATCTTCGTGGTGCCAATGGCGCCGATTGGGGAGCTCGAGGCTCCCGGCGCTACATCCGAAAGGCGATCGAACGCTCGCTGACGAGGCTCGGCACCGACTACATCGACCTCTATCAGCTCCATATGCCCGATCCCTCGACGCCCATCGAGGAGACCTTGAGTGCCTTGACCGACCTCGTCAGGGAAGGAAAGGTCCGGTACATCGGCAATTCCAATTTCGCCGGATGGCAGATTGCCGACGCCGACTGGATCTCGCGCCGTGACGGACTCGAGCGATTCATCAGTGCGCAGAACCACTACAACCTGATCGATCGTGACGCCGAGAAGGAAGTCCTGCCGGCGTGCAAGCGATTCGGGCTCGGACTACTCCCGTATTTCCCGCTCGCGAGCGGACTCCTCACCGGCAAGTACGAACGGGGCGTCGATGCACCGACCGACGGGCGGATCGCGGCGTGGGGCATGACCTCGATGCTTTCCGACGCGAACTTCGACAAACTCGATCGACTTCGAGCCTTCGCCGACGAACGTGGTGTGTCCCTCCTCGAGGTCGCACTCGGCGGCCTCGCCTCGCGTCCCACCGTTGCGTCGGTGATCGCCGGCGCGACGTCGCCCGCGCAGATCGAAGCCAATGTCGCTGCCGGCCTGTGGAACCCGACCCCTGAGGATCGCGTGGCCTTGGCGGAGGCGCTCAGCTCCTGACGCTCGGCAGCGGTCCCACGTCGGTGAGTTCCACGACGTTGCCGGACGGATCGAGAATGAAGGCAGCGCGTACCCGCTGCCCGAAATCTTGGCGTTCCGATGGCTCGGAGAGGAAGGCCACTCCGGTGCCGCGCAGGGCGTGGATCGTGCTGTCCCATTGCGCAGGGTCCACGAAGAGGGCGAAATGAGGGAAGCCCGGACCGGGGACGGGCATCGTGTCGCTCTCGATCAGATGCAACTGCAAATCGCCGACGCGGAGCCAGAGACCAGGAACTCCGAGATCGGGACGGGGCAGTTCCTCGCAACCGAGAAGGTCGACGTAGAACCCGCGCGCCGCATCGAGATTCGTGACGACGATCGCGACGTGGGAGTAGCCACCGATGAGTCGAGAACGGGCCATCAGAAGACGACGTTGGTCTCGCGCAGGTACCCGATCTCATCGGAGCGTCCCAGTTCCCCGAGAATTTCATCGGTGTGTTCACCCAACATGGGCGAGATCGTCCTCAGTACCGCAGGCGTGCCGAGGAACTGTGCGGGATGACGGGGCTGACGAACGCGACCTGCAACCGGATGATCGAACTCCTCGAACATGCCGATCGCCACCGCATGCTCGTCGTTCGGAAGGTCCTTCGGAGCGACGACGAGAGCGAACGGCACCTTGAGTTCCTCCATCCGGCGAGAGATGTCATCGCAAGTGAAGGCTGCAGAGGCGACGTGACATTTCGCCATGATTTCCCCCGTCAGGTCGGGATGCTTGCGCCGCTCCCCGATCGTCGCCACTCTCGGGTCATCGTGTCCTTCGACACCGAGCGCCTCGCACATGCCGTGGAAGTCAGCATCCGAAGTCGGCGTAGCGATCCCATACCCATCCTTGAATCGAAAGGGCTTGGACCCCTGGACGAAACTGGAATTCATTGAACCGTCGGATTCCAACATCATCTCGTTACCGGCTGCATCCGCCCAGAGGAACGACACCACCGAATCGGCCATCGACAACTCGATGTGTTGACCACCCTTTCCACGCTCACGGGAGAAGAGTGCTGCAGTGATCGCCTGGACGGCGTACATCGCCGTGATCTTGTCGGCGACGGTCTGACGAAGGAAGACCGGCGTCCCGTCGTCGGGATCCGCTTGATTCGAACCGATGCCGGCATAGGCCTGGATCACGGTGTCGTAGGCACCGCGCTGCGCGTACGGGCCCTTCTGGCCGAAACCGGAGAGGGAGATGTAGATGAGATCGTCCCGCCCCGCCGACAGGTCGTTCCAGCCGATGCCGAGTCGATCGGCGACTCCCGGGCGCATGTTCTGGATCACCACGTCGCTGCGAGCTGCGAGATCTCGCACGATCTCACAACCCTGAGGGGTGGTCATGTCCACGGCGATCGAACGTTTGCCGCGATTGCAGGACTGGAAGAGAGCCGAGACGCCGTTCACCGCGACTCCGACCCATCGAGCGAGATCACCGAGTCCGGGGCGCTCGACCTTGATCACCTCGGCACCCTGGTCGGCCATGAGCGCGGCTGGGTACGGCCCGGTCAGTGCGGTCGAAATGTCGAGGACCCGAATGCCGTCCAATGGTCCTGTCATCGCTACCTCCAAGAGTGATCAGCCGACCCGGCGATACCGCCAGACCGCAAGTGGAATGAACAGGGCCAGGAACACCAGTGACCAGATGATGGACAGCAGTACCCAGTGACCCGTATCGGCGCCCGGTCCGCCCTGCATGAGACCCCGCGTGGCATTCACCATGATGCTCACCGGTTGGTGCTCGGAGAACCAACGCAACCACGAGGGCATCGACGACGCCGGAACGAACGCGGTGGACGCGAACGTAAGGGGAAAGAGGATCGGGAACGCCATCAGTTGGGCCGTCTCGCTGTTCGAGGCCGAGAGACCGATGTAGGCGAAGATCCAGGAGAACGAGAATGCGAAGAAGATCAGGAGTGCGAACGCGGCGAGGTAGAGCGCGAACGAGGTTCCGATCCGAAATCCGACGAGGAACCCCACGATCGTGATCAGGATCATCACGAAGACGTTCCGCACCGAATCGGCGAGGGTCCGACCGAAGAGCACCGCCGATCGGGCCATCGGCAACGAGCGGAAGCGCTCGATCAAGCCCTTTTGGAGATCCTCCGCAAGCCCGACACTGGTGCTCACGGAACCGAAGAGGACGGTCTGCACGAAGATGCCCGCCATGAGGAAGTCGACGTAACTCATTCCCGGTGTTGCGATCGCGCCGCCGAAGACGTAGCGGAACAACAGCACGAACATGATCGGTTGCACGCTCGAGAAGAAGAGTTGATCAGGAATACGCAGATACGCAACGAGGTTGCGTTCGGTGACGACGACACTGTCGCCGAAGGATCGACGAAGTTTCGAACGCCGCATCGGGGTCACAGCTTGAGGGAGCACCTGGAGATTCACGATTCCTCGAGTCCGATCTCGGCGCGACGACCGGTGAGATTGAGGAAGACGTCGTCGAGACTTGGCTCCCGCAACGTCATGGATGTCGGCGCCAAACCCTGTTCGTCGAGGGTACGCAGCGCCACCATCACCTGCGAAGGTCCGGCATCGACAGCCAATTCGACGATGGTTCCGTCGAGCACGGGCGGCGAGGGCCATGTCGATGCGAACAGGGCACGAGCGGAACTCGCTGCCCCC
>CAZMJK010000039.1:0-4676 GCA_964566555.1 uncultured Bifidobacterium sp.
CCACGTACTTGTTGAGGAGTTCCGGGCCCTTGATGTTGAGGAAGTAACTGCGGGCCTTCGCATCACCGGAGACGTCGGCGACCTTCTTCGCCAAGGAGTTGGCGACCGCTTTCGCGATGAGTGTCTTGCCGCAACCCGGAGGACCGTAGAGGAGGATCCCCTTGGGGGCCGGAAGTTTGTGCTCCGCGAACAGATCGTGATGCAGGAAGGGCAACTCCACCGCGTCCATGATCTGCTCGATCTGCGAATCGAGACCACCGACATCGGCATAGGAGACATCGGGAACCTCTTCGAGTACGAGTTCCTCGATATCGGGACGAGGCAACTTCTCGAGCAGCATCGATGCTCGGGGATCGAGGAGGACGGAATCGCCGGCGCGCAGTTTGGTGCCGAGGAGTGAGGCACCGATCTCGACGACCTGTTCTTCATCGGCCCTACCCACAACCATCGCCCGGTGCCCGTCGGAGAGGAGTTCCTTGAAGGTGACGACCTCGCCGGTGTGCTCAGGGGCGCGTGCGAGCACGACGTTCAGCGACTCGTTCAACACCACTTCGGAGCCACGGACCAACTCGGACGCGACGATCTCGGGGTGGAGCGAGACACGGATCTTTCGTCCTCCGGAGAAGACGTCGACGGTTCCGTCGTCGTTGGTGCCGAGGAAGGTCCCGTAGGCGGCCGGTGGCTGAGAGAGTTTCTCGACTTCCTCTCGTAGTGCGGCGATGTGGTCACGCGCCTCGCGCAGTGTGTAGGTGAGCTTCTCGTTCTGACCGATGGCTTGCGACAGTTGCCCCTTGGTCTCGAGGAGCCGTTCTTCGAGCAATCGGACGCGCTTGGGGGCGTCCTGGAGGCGGCGTCGCAGCGATGCGACCTCCTCCTCGAGAACACGAAACTGCTCCCGGAGTTCGTCGTCGGCGTTGGGACTGTTCTCAGCGTCCTGGGGACTCATCGATTGCTCCTCGTCGTGCTGCGGTGACCCTATCGGCCGATTCGTGGAGGGGACGGTTTCAGGCGTCCCCCATCGACGGAGAATCCGGGGCCCCGGTTCCCCTCTCCGGCACCGACCCACTATGGTTTCGGCGTTCCCATCCCCCTCACGAAGAGGTGTAGTGACACATGAAGGTCTGGATCGATCAGGATCTCTGCACAGGCGACGGACTCTGCGAGGAGATTGCCCCTGAGGTCTTCACTCTTCTCGATGACGGCCTGGCCTATGTCAAAGAGGGTGACAAGGTGTTCTCCGATCCGGGTGGCGCGGCCGGTCTCGCCAACATCCCCGATGGTCAACTCGAAGGCGTCATCGAGTCCGCCGAAGAGTGCCCCGGTGAGTGCATCTTCATCGAAGTCGAATAAACACCGCCTCGTAGGCGAGTCGTCGTTCGAACGCGAAGAGGGACCCCACACGGGGTCCCTCTTCGCGTTCGAACTCGATTGGTCAACTCAAACAGGGACCGGTACTGACCGGGTTGGGACCGACGGTGGCAAGCACGGCGCGCAACTCCGAAGGGTCGAGCGCATAGGCGACATCGGCGGCATCGCGGGCGATCGCGAACGCCACCCCGACGACGTCGCCGCTGGCGTTGATGAGTGCCGAACCGGAATCACCCGGTCTCAATGATGACGACAACTCGAGCACCTTCCGTTCGGTTCTCGAACTTCCGTAGATATCGCGACCGGTTGCCGTGAGACTGCGTGCCACCTCGAATGGCGCGATCCTCAGCGGGTCTCCTCCGGGGTGTCCGAAGACGCCCCCGGTCGATCCCGACGTCACCGGCGAACTCGTGATGTCGAGCGGCGGCCGATCGAAACCCCGAACGTTCAGAATGGCGATATCCCGAGCCGGATCGAAGGACACCACCGTGGCGTCGAAGAGTCGGCCGTCGTCCCGCACGACCGAGGTGGATCGCTCCCCGGCGACGACATGGGCATTCGTGGCGATCAACCCGTCGCCGACGACGAATCCTGATCCGTCCTGCACCTTCGCGCAGGCCGGACCTTCGATCTTCGTGACCGAACGTGCGACTCGCGCCGCCACCTCGGTCGAGATGCCCGTGGTGCTTGGCGGCGTTCCGAGATTCGGTGTGGGTCGCAGGACATCGAAGACATCGGGGAATGATCCGTCGCCGACGACGGACCGAAGGGCCTGCATCGCATCGGGGGCTTGGGGCAGGGAGGCATCGACGGAACGGGCGATCCACGAACGAGAGGTCTGAGCCGAGAGCCAACCCGGCGACGCATTGAGGACGGGGATCACGAGCCAGATGAGGACGATCACCCCCGCGAAACCCGCCATTCCCCCGAGCACGCGGTCGGTCACACCGAAGGCACCATCGCGTCGTCGGGGGGTCAATCGACCGCCCACGACGAAGCCGAGCGCTTGTCCGATCGTGGCGCCGATGAGGAGCAGGCCGATCGAAAGGAGGAGTACGAGCGTGCGATTCGACGAATCCAGCTGGTCGAGGAATCGGGGAAGGAGCCACACGGCGAGACCGAGTCCGGCGGCCAGCCCCACCCACGAGAGGACGCGAGTGATGAAGCCGAGTCGGTAGCCACCGATGACCGCAAGCAGGATGGCGACGGCCAGCAGCAGATCGAGAAGGCTCACAGGAGACCCCCGGCGGGAGGCATCGGCCCGTGGCCCTCAGGTTCCGAGGAGACGGGCGTGAGTGAGGAAACCGGTGTGGGCGACCATTCGATGATCGGGTCGAACGGCAAGGCCCTCGACATGCCACGTGCGGTTGAGTACCTCCAGCGTTTCCGGCATGTCGAACGCGCTCGCTTCCAGCGCCTCACGCAACTGCATCACCTGGACGATGCTCGGGGTGTATGCGAGGAGGATGCCACCGGGGTGCATGGCCTTCGCCGCATGCGGTACGACCTGCCACGGTTCGGGGAGGTCGAGCACAACGCGGTCGAGATCGGTCTCATCGATTCCGTCGTAGCAGTCCCGCAGCTCGATGCGGTAGCGGTCGAGGGCCTCGGGACCGAGAAACGCTTCGACGTTCTCTTGAGCTCGTTGGGCGAAGTCCTCTCGCAGTTCGTACCCGACGATCGAGGCGCCGGCTCGCAGCATGGCCATGGACAAAGCGCCGGACCCGACTCCGGATTCCAGGACGCGAGCGCCGGGAAAGATGTCGGCGTGCATGAGGATCGGACCGAGGTCCTTCGGATAGATGACCTGAGCGCCTCGCGGCATCTTGAGGACGAAATCGGAGAGCGTGGGCCGCACCGCGAGATACGCGACGTTTCGGGTCGACTGAACGGTCACGCCTTCGGGAGCGCCGATGAGCGAATCGTGCGGTACGAATCCCGAATGCGAGTGGAACTCGCCCGCCGGTTTCAATGTGATGAGGTAACGACGCTTCTTCGGGTCGATGAGGAGCACCCGATCGCCGACGGCGAATGGGCGACTCATCGCCGACCCTCCGATCGAGTTGGGCCGAGGTGGACGTGCACGGCGGGGTCTCCGGTCTGATCGGGTAGGTGTCCCCCGGCTCTCTCGACGAGACGGCAGAACGCACAGGTCTCGGCGGTCGTTGGGGCACCACATGATGCGCAGGATCCGAGTTGCTCGCGGTCGATGGACGCCTCCGACGCGAAGAAAGCGGCGGCCCGGTCGAGAAAGCCGAAATAGAAGGAGTGCTTGGCACCGGGAGACATCGCCTCGATCTCGTTCAACGCGTTCTTGTAACTCAGGTGCTTGTTCCCGGCGGCCATAGGACATTCATCGATGAGGTAGTCGATGCCCTTTACGACGCAATAGGCCGCGGTCTCCCGTTCGGCCAGACGCACGAGTGGCTTCACCTTTCGGGGGAAGCCATCTCGGGCCGGAAGCACGGGCAGTTGGCGACCGAGGTACTCGGTCTGCCAATGAAGGGTGTTGCCGAAGAGCACCGCGGCCTCGTCGTCGAGATTGTGACCGGTGATGAGGACGTCGTAACCGCCGGCGATCGCCGCCTCGTCGAACAGATGACGCTTCGAGAGTCCACACGCGGAGCATGGAACCCGTCGAGCCGCTCTCGATCCGTTGGGAATGTCGAACCCGAATCGGGACGGAACGTCAACTTCGATCAAGTTCAGGGACCGGCTCTCGGCGTAGTTGCGGGCATAGGTCAATGACGTGTCGCTGTACTCGCCGATCCCGAGTCCGATGTATAGGCCGTCAACCGAATAGCCGAGATCCAGGAGAAGGTCCCAGACGGCAAGGGAATCCTTTCCACCGGAGACGGCCACGAGGAGTCGATCCTCGGGCTGGAACATGGCGAATTCATCGATCGCCTTCTTCACCTGGCGCTGACATTGCTCGAGGAAATGCTCGGCGCAGAAATTCGAGTTGTGTCGTCGAATGTCGATGATCGCGGGACCGCGGCAGGTCACACACTTCACAGTGCGCCTCCGGAGATGACGGGGCGAATCTCGATCTCGTCGGCATCGGCAAGGGTCTCGTCTCCGGGAACGAGTTCGCCATCACGAATCACCAGCACCGCCTCACGATTGAGGTCCAGACGAGCCAGGAGGTTGATGATCGTGATCGGCCCATCGACGACGAGGTCTCGACGGGGGCCGGGGCGAGGGAGCGGTAGGCATCTCCGGCCGTTGCCGTGAGGCGGATGTGGGAGGCGATGAGGGGGTTGGTCATGGCGGCGACGGCCCGGGCCGCCTGCGACGCAATGTCGGAC
>CAZMJK010000039.1:4686-6570 GCA_964566555.1 uncultured Bifidobacterium sp.
GACGAGCCAGCAGGTTGATGATCGTGATCGGCCCATCGACGACAAGGTCGCGACGGGGATTGTGGAGGCGAACGTTCACGTCGTCATGTTCGCACGCTTCGGTGGGGTCGTCAGTCCTTCGGCCCGTGACGAAGTTCCCGCCGCTTGGCCCGTTTCTCGATCTTGCGCATCTTGCGTCGCTTCCGACGACTCGGCGGGGCGGGATGATGGGAGATGACGAGGGTCTCCCCCACTTCCAGCTTCCCCCGATAGACCCGCGTGGGTGATGGACGCAGGGCCCACTGCAACCCCCGGAATGTCCACGCGGCGATTCCGACGATGAGCCACGGCCGGCTTCCGCCGAGGAGGCCTTTGGTGAAGGTCCGGCGGCGGAGGTCCGAGAGCACACTCATACCCGGCGGATCTCCACGAGCGTTCGACGCTTGCGACCCCGACGGCTCCCGAGAGCGAACGCCACCGCGACGACCGCGACCGTGACCACCACGACTGCGATGGTCGTGTAGCTCCGAGCCTCCGACTCGACCCCTTCGACTTCCGCCTGGATCTCGCGGAAGCGGTTCTCGATGTGCTCGCGGGTGATCGGTCCGTTGCCGGTCATCGTGACCCACCGACGGTCGATGAGGTCGACGAACCGACGCCACCCTTACCGATTCGCGAGATGGCCAGGGCCACGAGTCCGCCCAACACGATTGCGACGATGAGGTACGGCACCCAGGACCAGAATCCGGAGAAGACGTCACCGGTCTGCGTCTGCAGTGCCCGAAGCGCCGAAAGGCCGAGCATGAAGACGCCGAGCGTGATCACGATCATTCCTCCCACGCCGTAGGCGAGATACCGCCCGATGTTGCGCAGCGGGTCGATGGTCTCCTGCCGGGCATAGGCGACGAGGAGATCCCAGAGATCCTGCGCGATTTCCGGTAACGAAGCAGCCACTGCGAATCCTTTTCGGTCCAAGGCCCAGGGCCCGATGGCCACCAGTATCCCACTCATTCGAGGACGAGACGACCCAGGTGGCGACCACGGGAATCAGCGCATCAGGGTCCGTCCGGGTTGTCGTCCCGTTCCATCGACGCCAGTGAGTCGAGCAGGGTGATTTCAGACTCCAGTCCCTCGTTCAGGAGTTGGAGCCGGGCACACGGGTCGGGCTGTCGGAGCGCGGCCAGTTGATCGAACGGACCGAGGGGAGACATCGAGAGCAACTGGAACGAGGCGATCGAAGGGTCGTCATCCAATCTGGGGAGTTCGGGTGGTGGACCGTTGGCGGAGAAGTGACGGCGGAGAAGTTCGTTCAGGAGATGCAACGTCCGCTGCCGCAACAGATCGAAATCCTCGCCGACGGGACCGTCGGGATCTCGGTCGGCGATGCATCGAGGGAACGGATCGTCGGGCAACCATTCCACGACTCGAATCCGTTCGATGCCGACCGACAGCACCGCCCACCGACCGTCGGAGGATTCCTGTGTCTCGAGGATTCTCAGAAGGGTCCCGACCACGACCCGTTGGTCGCCGCCTCCGACTTCGTTTCCCCGCTCGATGAGCACCGATCCGAACTCCCGATCCGACATCAATGCCGTCATCACGAGGGCTCGGTATCTCGGCTCGAAAACGTGCAACGGCAGACCACATCCGGGAAGCGCAACCGAACCGAGCGGGAACATCGGGATCTCGCGGGGCCAAGTGGGTGATGCTGAGGTCATTTGATCGGTGCGGGTCCGATGGAGGAGAACTTGGAATCCTTGGCGAACGGCATCAGGCGATCAGTGAATCCGTCGGCCACCCCGGTTGTTCGGCTGTCGGATCCGTTGTGGAGGAAGGCGAAGGTGAGGACGCTCCCTTGGGGCGTATCGGCCCTGCCGGCGAGGGCGTTCACCGAATTGAGCGTTC
>CAZMJK010000039.1:6580-11701 GCA_964566555.1 uncultured Bifidobacterium sp.
CCCGTCGAAGCGGAAGCCAGCATTCGCTTCCGCAGGGTCCCGGTACGTCCGCCGAGAGGCAGTGCGGAAGCCAGGTCGGTCTTCCCGGCCAGCGCGTTGAAGAAGGCAAGCGCCAATGCGCAGGACATGCGATTGCCCGTGTCGAGTCCCGAACCATCGAGCATCACGAATCCATCGAGATCGAAGCCCTGTTTGGTGAGTGACTCCCGTATGGCGTCGAGTCCAGCCGATGTCGTTCCGCTTCCACGCGCCACGAGGCCGATCTCACGAGTGACCAGTTCGGCAGTGGTGTTGTCGGAATTGAGAAGCATCTCGGACAGGACTTGTGTGAGGGGAACGGAATCGAAGGCGGCGATATCGACGGTGTCGCTCGGTGCGCGGCCCGTCGACGCGTCCCCGCCGACGTTGATGCCCTTGGCGATGAGGACGGTCTTGAGGGTCTGGACGAAGAGCAACGGCGAGTCCCCTGCCTTGCGATTCGTCGTTGGAGCAGCGGGCGTCTCGGTGTAGCCGGTCGACCCGTCGTTGACGATCAATGCCGAGAGGGGGCCGACCGTTCCACCCAGTTGGTAGCGCGACGGCCATGACGGGATCCAGCGAGTGTTGTCGTAGCGGGAGTCATCCCCCACCAGACCTCCGGTGATCTCGGTGATACCTGCGTCGGCGAGTCGATCGGCGAGAACGTTGAAGTCCTCGTAGAACTGATCAGGGTCGTCGAAGACCGAGGTGTAGCCCTTGGTGGCCAGAAGCGGATCTCCTCCTCCGACCACGTAGAGGTCACCGGAGATGACGCCCTTCTTCGCTGGGGCCTCCGCCTTGAACTGGGTCGTGAAGACGTGGTCGGGGCCCAGGATGTCGAGAGCAGCGAGCGCAGTGGCCAACTTCATCACCGACGCCGGAGCGAACTCCTCTGCGCCGGCCCGGTTGTAGATGACGCGTCCGTCCTGCTCGACGATGGCGCAACTCGTTCCCTGCACCTTTGCGAGGTACCCCTGCAGCGACGCCGCGATGTCGGCATCGAATCGTGATTGCAGCGCACCGGGAAAACGACGAGCCGAGAGGATCGGCGTCACCGGAACCGTCGTCGACTCGGAACGGTCCGACTGTGCCGACGCATCGACGAGGGGCACCGAAATCGAGGCGAGGAGAACAGCAAGAACGAGGAGAAGTCGCGTCATGTGCTTTGCCTAGGCGCGTGTGTCAGTGTCGAGAGACGTCAACCATCGAGTCCGTCGGTAGAGATGGTCGAGAGCGACCACCGCCCGCTCAGCCGATGGAAAGCAATAACCGCCCCGGACCCGAACGGCGGCGACGGCGGCGTTCGTGGGGTCGGCGATGGCGAGTTCTGAGGCGATCAGAACGGGTTTGTCGGATGCCGTTGCAGCGGCGAACGCCACATCGACGTAACGAGCGTCCTGTCGATCGTGGAACGCCACGATGCGCTCGAGACCGTGATCGGGGAAGAAGGGGCCTTCACGTTCGAGCCGACCCTGATTCGATTGGATGCCCATCCCGAGGACGAGTGTGGCGTCGACGTCGGGATGGTGGACCACTGCATCCAGAACGGCGGGCACGGTGTCCTTCGTCTCGCCGCCAGCGAGATCGATGGGATTGTTCCGACTCCATCGGGGAGGAAGCAACTCGTCGAGCGAGGCGCGGAGATCCTCGGGCAGAGCGAGGAGATCGACCGCTGTCGAGGCGGTGGCGTCAGCGGCGAGCACGCCCCATCCTCCCACCGTGGTGACCACCGCCAACCGCGGGCCCGACGGCAGTGGCAGGGTGGCGAAGGCGGCGGCAGTGTCGAAGGCCTCGGCGATCGACCGCGCTCGTGAGGCACCCACTTGACGACACATCCCATCGAAGACACGGTCATCAGTGGCCAATGAACCCGTATGGCTCGCTGCGGCGCGAGCGCCGACACCCGAGACGCCACCCTTGACGATGACCACCGGCATTCGTCGACACACCGCCGCGAGTCGGTCGGCGAATCGGCGTCCCTCCGGGACCCCCTCGAGATATACCAATCCCACGTTGGTTTCGGGATCCTCGGCGTAGTACTCGAGCATGTCGATCACCCCGACCTGAGCAGCGTTCCCCACCGAGGTGGGGCGGCTGGCACGGACACCGCTCTGTCGAGCGAGATTCATGAAGGACGAGACGAAGTTCCCCGATTGGCTGGCGATGCCGATTCGGCCCCGTGGCGGATACGGGGCGACGATCTGGGCACAGAGGTCGGAGGGAGTGGAGACGAGACCCTGTCCGTTCGGGCCGATGAGGAGAAGATCGAGCTCGTCGGCGAGGGCGACGAGCTCGTCTTGCAGACGACGACCTTCATCACCTGATTCCCCGTAGCCCGCAGAGGCGATGAACGCAGCCCGCACCCCCTTCGACGCGGCCTGCCGCAGCACCTCTGGATTGGAGGCAGCGGGGGTACAGACGAACACGAGGTCGGCCACGCCGTCGGGGAGTTCGGAAAGATCGGCAAACGTCGCCCGCCCGAGGACCTCGGCCCGTTCGCGGTTCGTGGCGAAGACCTCGCCCCCGTAGCCGCAACTGAGGATGTTGTGCAGAGCGACGAAACCGAACTTGCCGGGGTGCGTCGATGCGCCAGCGACGATCACTCCGCGCGGATCGAAGAGCGCATCGAAATGGGCGCGCGAGATCAACGGAGGCCTCCGTCGTGGGCGAGTTCCACCAATGCGTCGAGTGCGATCGGAAGGCCATCGACGATCATGATGGGATTCAGGTCGATGGAGGCGAGTCCCTCGATCGAAAGCGCGGCGTCCGAAAGCGAACAGAGGAGATCGGCGATCGCATCGAGGTCGACGGCGGGCTCGCCCCGAAACGGCTCGAGGAGTGAACGGGTCGAGAGTGAGTCGATCATGTCGTACGCGTCGTAGCGACGGAGGGGTGCGAGTCGAACGCACGCGTCGTCGATCGCTTCGGCCAAGACTCCACCCAGACCGAAGAGCACGGTCGGACCGAAGACGGGATCGACGGAAACCCCGGCGATGAACTCGCGAACTCCACGAGCCATCGGAGCGAGCAGCACTCCGGTGACGCCATCCTCGGGACGCGCCGCGGCGAGGAGATCGTCGACCGCGTCGATGATCGCATCCTCGCCCTCGACGCCGAGACGAACCAGTCCTCGCTCGGTCTTGTGGGCGATGTGATCACCACATAATTTCGCGGCGATCGGACCGTCGAATTGGGTGGCGGCGAGTGCAGCCTCGTGACGCGACGTCACGAGCACTTCCGGGAGGAAGGGAACTCCGAACGCACTGAGGACTCGCTTGGATTCGGCTTCGGACAGCGTCGACGTCATGGTTCGAGGGCGGCCTTGAAGAACGATCGCAGATGTTCGAGGCGTTGTTCGAGCGCGGCGAGGGCGAGTGGATCGCGATCGAGCAGACCTTCGATGAATGGAAGATCGGAGAAATAACTCAGAAGCGCTCCGTAACCGGTGAGCAGAAGCTGGTCGGCGTCGAATCGGCGGAAGGTCCCCGCATCCATCTCCGTCGTGAAGTACTCGACCGCCTTTTCGAACAACGGCCGCAACGCAACGCCGAGATCGACGCCGAGTCGTCGTCCACCGTCGAGCGCCTCGCGTCGCACGATTCGAACGAATTGCGAGTTCTCCATGAAGAACCTGAAGCCCGCCGTGAGGACGAGATCCACCTTCTCCCATCCCTGAACCGGGGAATCGGTGGCCTCGTCCACCTGCACGATCCATGCTGCGAGTGCCCGATCGAACACCTCTTTGTAGATCGCTTCTTTGGTCGGGAAATGGTGAAGGACACTCGAACGCCGGATCCCGACTGCTTCGGCGATGTCGTTCAACGAGGTGCCGTCGAAGCCGTTCTCCGCGAAACAGGTTTCGGCCTCGATGAGGATCACCTCGCGTGTTGGGGTTGCACCCTCACCGACAGCCATTTGGAAAGGCTAGCGGTGGACTCTTCGTCGGGCCGGAGACCCGGATTACCGTGCGGGAGATGGAGATTCTTTCTGCATTGTTCATCGAAGGCATCGAGACCCGACAGGTGGCCGGGCCAGCCACTCGGATCGACCTTTCCGGAGTCCAGTTCTCCGCCGCGGCGCCGCACGCGGTTCCGGTTTCGATCGAACCGCATCTCTGCATCATCGTCCACTGCCCCATCGGAGCTCGCGACACAGGGGCGCTCGAAGTGGTGTACCGGCGCGGTGAGGAGCAGATCGCTAGGAATGTCCAACCGCTTCAGGTCGAACCCGGGAAGTTCAACTACCGGCTCGTTCGCGCGGAACTGTCGTTCGAGGAGTACGGAACGATCGAAGCGCACTGTCGTATCGATCTCGGCCCGACCACCGTCGTTCCCTTCACCCTCCTGCCACCTGTTCCCTGATGCGCTGCGTTGCAGCGCTCTCGACGCATCCGACACCTGCACACGCGGCCGGAGATGTGGTCGCGGACCTTCTCGAAAGGGAGCAGTCTCCCCCGTCGCTGCTTCTCGTCCTCGTCTCCCCTCCCTTCGCCGGTGCCGCCGACGATCTGCGGCGCACGCTGCATGCGATCCTCCGACCGGTCGAACTCCTCATCATCGTGACCTCCGGGCTTCTCGCCGCAGGGAACGAGGTGACGAAAGGTCCTGCGATCGCCCTCTGGGGCCTCTGGACCGAATCGGACGAAGAACTGGTCGTGAGCCACTCGGCCGACGCGACTCTCGCCGACGGAACGACCGGGGCGGGATCCATCCAGCCGGGACACACATTGGTCCTTGCCCATCCCGACTGCGCGGAACTCACGCGAGTGCTCGCCCGAGTCGAGGAACTCGAATCCCCTCGTTCGGTGAGTGGAGCGCTCCTCGCCGATGCGACCACACCCGTGGTGATGATGGACGGTGACGGAGTCCCGCGATCGTTGACCATCCTTTCGTTCACTGCGAATTTCATCGAACCTCGAATCGGCTTCGGATCCGAGGCACTCTCCCAACGGTTCCGGGCCGGACGCATCGTCGACTCGATGCTGTGCGAGATCGACGGGGCTCCTGCGATCGAACGAGTGCAGACGGTGCTCTCCACCCTCGACGCGCAGGAGCGCAGTCAGGCGGCTCTGGACTTGGCGGTGGGTGTCGTCGACCCCGATTC
>CAZMJK010000040.1:0-4257 GCA_964566555.1 uncultured Bifidobacterium sp.
GGATCAAGCGCCCGAGCTACCAGATCACCGGTTGGGTCATCCTCACCCTCACCCAACATGCCAACGAGGACCAACTCGCCCGTTGGATCATGCCTGCGCTCAACCAGGAACTCATCTGGTGTCAGTTGTTCAGCGAACCCGATGCTGGATCCGATGCCGCCGGGGTGAAGACCAAGGCCACCCGGGTGGACGGAGGTTGGCTCATCAACGGTCAGAAGGTGTGGACGACCGGCGCCCACCACGCCGCCTTCGGCCTCATCACGGTGCGCACCAATCCCGATGTACCCAAGCATCAGGGCATCACCTGCATGGTCGTCGACATGCACGCCGAGGGTGTTGAGATCCGCCCACTGCGCATGGTCAACGGCGGTGCCGAGTTCAACGAGGTGTTCTTCAACGACGTCTTCGTCCCCGATGACGACGTCGTCGGCCCTGTCGACGGCGGGTGGACGGTTGCTCGCGGAACACTCGGGAATGAGAGCGTGAGCATCGGCAGTGGCGATGGTGCGATGGTCATCCCGCCGTCGTCGTTCCTCGCGCCATTCGACGCCCACCCGGAGCGACTTTCCGGTGGAGCCGGCCGCATCGGTCGGGCCACAGCTCGTTCCCAAGCGGCGGAGACGTTGAATGTCCGCAGTGCGCAACGTGCCGTGGCCGGCGGCGAGCCCGGACCTGAAGGTGCCGTCACGAAACTCCTCCTCTCGGAGAACGCCGAGGAAGCGGCAGCCATCCTCTTCGAACTCGCGGGCCCGGTTGGGGTCTACATCGAGGACGAGGGCTTCATGGGCGGCACGCTCCAACTCATGCATCGCGCACTGGCGATCGCCGGTGGGACCTCGGAGATCAAGCGCAATCAGATCGGCGAGCGCATTCTCGGACTTCCACGAGACCCGCTGATCAATTAGGAGCCGACAGCGCGAGACGACAGAGTCAGTCCCAAGGAGCCCAAGTGCTCTGTGGGTGCACGAAGGCCACGTCGTTGACGTAGCCATTCACTTTCGCCACCGTTTGCAGATAACTCTGTGTCGGGTGCGTGCGAGTGAACTCTCGCTGCCACGACGCCAAGTCGAGGTCGTTCGTGGAGACCCACTCGTCGTTCATGACGAATCGCGCTTCGTACCCGAGGCCAACCAACATCTGGATGGTGGCATCGATGTCGGTCATTCGCTCCTCGAGTTCAACGAAGAGGACGGGATGGTCCCGCGTCATCGTCTCGACGGCGCCAGCCAGTACCGCCCGTTCATGTCCTTCGACGTCGATCTTGATGAAGCGCACATCAGTGAACCCCATGTCGTCGATTCTGCAGGTACGAACCGAATGGGAACCGGCCCCACGCACACCAGGAACGATGGTTGCGGTCCCTTCCGATCCGACGCTCAGATCCTGAAGGACGAGCTCCGCCGTTCCTTCGATGTCCGATACGGCGCACTCATGGACGGTGACGTTGCTCGCAACACCCCGCCGAAGAACTTCCGCCACCTTCGGATTCGGTTCGAAGGACTGCACATCGCGAACTCGTTTGGACAACCAGTAGGTCCACGGCCCGTACCAGGTTCCGACATCGACGGCGGTGCCGGATGGGTCGCAACGATCGATGACTCGTCGCATCTCAGGTTCAGCGCGCAAGTGCAGTCGAGCGACGACGGGATGGAACAGCGACTTCGGCACGACCTTGGTCGAGGAGGACAGGATCCTGGTCAGTACCCCACGTTTGTACTCGCCCGTTTCCTCAGTCATCAGGAATGGTGCCTCGGCATCGATCGCGTCCCCCCGACTGGAGAACAGCGAGGAGTGTACGGCAACCAAACTCTGCGATATCGGACTCCACGACGGAGAGGCGATCACCCATGGGGCGAGCCTTCGGCGGGCTGGCTCCTTCGTCATTATGATCGTGACGTGGGGGCCGAGCTCAGCATCGTCATTCCGATGTTCAACGAGGCACGAGCCCTCCCCTCCACGATCGAGGAGCTGTCGAGAAGATTCGCCGCTCATCGGACCGAGATCTTCCTCGTCGATGACGGGAGCACCGACGATTCCGCCGGCCTCGCAGAGTTCCTGACCCGCGAACTCGACCACATCGAGATCATCCGCCTTCCTCGAAATCTCGGAAAGGGCGCAGCCCTCCGAGCCGGTGTCGCTCGGACAAGCGCACGCGTCGTGTTGTTCATGGATGCGGACCTCTCGGCCTCGCTCGACTCCATCGACTCGTTCCTTGCACGAACCGACACCTTCGATGTGGTCATCGGCTCGCGTAGCGTCCCCGGTTCGATCGTGAGGCGATCGAACCTGCTTCGCCAACTCATGGGACGAACCTTCAATCGTCTGATGCGTCTCATGACTGGTCTTCCCGTTCACGATTCACAGTGCGGGTTCAAGGCGTTCCGGGGAGATGTGGCGAGGCTCCTCTTCCAGCTTTCCCGAAACAATCGATTCGCGTTCGATCCGGAGATCCTCCGGATCGCGGAGGCGCTGGGCTACTCCATCGACGAAGTTCCCGTCACATGGATCGCCAGCGAGTACTCAGCGGTGCGTCCGATCAGGGATTCGTTGCGCACGGCGTGGGATCTGCTCCCCATTCGACTGCGCACCCGACGCAGACGAATCGAGGACCTAGCCTCTCGTTGTGGTCTTCCCGTTCCACCACCAGCCCGTCCAACGACCAGCCGCTGAGAACTGACTCATGCGCATTGTGTTCTTGGCGTGGCGCGACACCGAACATGCACAGGCCGGTGGATCCGAGGTCGTCATCGATCAACTCGCCCGACGCCTGACTCAGCGAGGACACGAGGTCACCCTCCTCCATGGCGGCCCATCGGGAACGCACGCCTACCAGAGCATCCGCATCGGCGGCGACTACACGCAGTACGTGCGAGCGCCGCTGTCGTACTGGCGGCGGTGCCGACATGTGGACGTCGTGGTCGACGTCGAGAACGGCATTCCCTTCTTCTCACCCCTCTGGCAACGTCGGCCCGTGGTCGGCCTGGTCCATCACATCCATACCGAACAATGGGCGATGCAGTTTCCTCGTCCCATCGCTGCCGTCGGACGCTGGCTCGAGGGGTGGCTCATGCCGAGGGTCTACCGTCGCTCGCCGTTCGTGGCCGTTTCGAACTCCACCGCAACGGGGCTTGCGCGACTTGGCGTCGACGCACACCGCATCACCACGATCGAGATGGGGCTCGACGTCGCGCCGATCTCACCGAATCCCGCCCCGACTCCCAACTTCCTCGTCCTCTGCCGCCTCGTCCCCCATAAGCGTGTGGAACTCGCGATCGAAATGTGGCGTCAGGTGCAACCCGTCACGGGCGGAACACTGACCATCGTCGGCGACGGCCCCGAACTCGAACACCTCAAGACGCGTGCACTTCCCAGCGTCGAGTTCACCGGTTGGGTCACTGAGGAACGCAAACGAGCAGCGCTCGAACGGGCGTGGGCGCTCGTCCATCCCGCCCACCACGAGGGCTGGGGAACCGTCATCATGGAAGCGGCGGCCGCCTCGGTGCCGACGCTGGCGTTCGACGTGGACGGTGTGCGTGATTCGGTGATCGATGGCACCACCGGACTTCTCGCGTCCGACGAGCAGGACTTCATCGCAAAGTGGATCGGCCTCGCCACTGACATAGCGATGAGAGAGAGTCTTGCCAGCGCAGCGGCGATGCGCGCCGCGACGTTCACATGGGACCGAGCCGTCGACGCCTTCGAGCGCGTGC
This sequence comes from uncultured Bifidobacterium sp., assembly GCA_964566555.1. Taxonomy (GTDB): domain Bacteria; phylum Actinomycetota; class Acidimicrobiia; order Acidimicrobiales; family Acidimicrobilacustridaceae; genus Acidimicrobilacustris. Next base: position 3,711 of record CAZMJK010000040.1, read on the forward strand.
TCGAGAGCTCCGCGCCAAGGCGGGCCAGAGACTGATGGCCACTCGATGAGCACGAGCGTCGCCGACGAGGTGCAACTCGCCGACCCGAAGTCAACGACTGCGCCGACACCGGGGTGGTGGATCGTCCTCGCCACCGTGCCCTTCGCCATCGGCGTCCTGGCGCAACGATTCGGCGAGATCTTCTATCTGACGCGACTCGATCGCGTTCTCGAGCCCGGCACCATGATGTCGCGGGCGTTCGATCTCTGGAACCCGTTCTGGGACATGGGCTCCTTGGGGTATCAGCAGAGCGGCTATTGGCTCCCCTTCGACCTCTGGTTCGGGACGACCAACCTTCTTCACCTGCCAACGTGGGTCAGCCAACGGCTTTACGTCATCACCTTCTTCGCCCTCGCCTTGTGGGGCTTCACTCGACTCGCCGATGCGCTCAACATCGGAAGGCCATGGACTCGCATCGTGGCCGCCGTGGCCTATGGACTGTCCCCGGTCGTCCTCAGTCGGATCGCGTGGCAGTCACCGTTCGCGATGGGTGCGGTGTTCCTCCCTT
>CAZMJK010000040.1:4267-4671 GCA_964566555.1 uncultured Bifidobacterium sp.
ACCGCCGGCTCGGCGCTGGGGTCGCCGAGCGGCTCCTCCCTTGGGCGCTCATCCCCTTGATCAGAGCGTCGGCAGGAGGCTCGGTTCGACGGGCGGCGGCCCGTTCCGCGATCGCCATCGCCCTCATCGGAGGAGCCAACGCGGCCGTCACTCTGGCCGTCATCCCGGTTCCGTTCCTCTACCTGCTCACACGATCGAGGGGACCACGGCGCGCACAGTTGATTCGCTGGTGGCTCTTCGCCGTCTTCGCCGCAACGTTGTGGTGGGTGGTCGGGCTCATGTTCCTCGCCCGATACGCGCCGGACGTGCTCCTCTACACCGAATCGGCGGCGGCAACGACCGGACCGACGGCGATTTTCGACGTGCCCCGCGGCACTGCGGATTGGGTCTCGAGACTTCCCGGG
>CAZMJK010000040.1:4681-7662 GCA_964566555.1 uncultured Bifidobacterium sp.
ACCCCGCAGGCTTCGCACTCACCCTTCGCACACTTCCCATTCTCGCCACGACCGTCGTCGCTGCCGCGGGCGTTGCCGGTCTCGCCCGCCGACGACTCCGCGAGCGCACGTTCCTCATCCTCTGCCTTCTCCTCGGAGTCGCGGCCATCGGCGGCGGGTACGGCGGACTCTTCGGCGCCCCGTTCGCCGATGCCTATCGATCGTTGCTCGACGGCCCCCTCAACGCCTTCCGCAACGTCTACAAGTTCCAACCACTCATCGCCCTTCCCCTGTCGTTGGGTGTCGCCCATCTCCTCTCCGCCATCGATCTCGGGCGCCTCAAGCGGTCGATGCAACTCGTCCTTGCGACGACAATCGCCATCACTCTCGTCATCGCGGCATGGCCGTTGTGGACCAACTCCCTTTCCCGTGGCCCCGGATTCGATGGGATCCCGACGGCGTGGCGAGAAGCCAACACGTGGCTGGCGCAGAACGCCGATGCGCGCGTGCTCGTGCTCCCCGGCATCCCTGATGCCGAGTTCGACTGGGGCTTCACCCAACTCCTGCCGATCGAACTGGAATCGGGAATCACATGGGCCTACCGAAGCCAGGCCCCCTTGAGTGGCGTGGAGATCCTCACCTATCTCGACGGCATCGAAACCGCCATCGAGCGAGGTGGCGATGCCGCGCTTCCGAGTTTTCTCAGCCGCGGCGGCTTCGCCTACGTCGTCGTCCCCAACGACCAACAATCGGAGAAGTTCGATGCGCCCTCTGCCGAATCCGTGCGGAACGCGATGCTCGCAAGCGGCTTCGAGCAAGTCGCTGGATTCGGAGAGCGCACCTACGGGTTCGGCGATCTGCAACAAATCGAGATCTATCAAGTACCGACACCGGCGGTGGCCACCACCTACACCGAGGCCTCGTTGACGTGGTTGAGCGGCGACATCACCTCCGTGCTCGACGTCCCCGAGAACCTGTTCGGCAAACGGCCGTACGTCCTTGTTCCGGGAACGACCAGTCCCACCCCAGCACCCGAACAGTGGATCATCACCGACGGCAATCAAGCAGTCACAACCGATTTCGGACTCAACCGGAACAACAAGAGCTACATCCACGGGTCCTCGGACACTGATCAATATTCGGGGAAACAGCCGTTTGACCAGACCTACATGAAACTCCCCGGATTCGAGTCGATCACTGCGACGAGCGTCGGTCCTGGGATCATCCGCACGAACCTTCCCGCCTATGCGCCGGCGCATATCGTCGACGGCGACCCCGAAACGTTCTGGAGCCCGCGTCGCGAGCAGGTCGACGGCCCCTTGGCATGGGGTTCGGTGGATCCTGCGATCAAGGTCGAGTTCACCCAACCGACGGTCGTCGACGATCTCTCGGTCTCTCTCTACCTCGGTGTCTACGCGAACCCGACCCCGATCGAGGTCACGGTGCGCACCGACAACGGCGAACGCACCAGCCAACTCTTCGCGGTACAGACCCCACAGAACCTCGACGTCGCCGGCGGACCGACCTCTTCGCTCACGGTGTCGATCGCCCGAAGTTCCTACGCCGCCGCCGATGACGCCATCGGGATCCGAGAACTGACCCTGCCCGGTGCCCCCGTCACCCCTCGATTGGTGGTTCCTGCTCAACTTTCGGCGAACTTCGCACAACCCTCCGCCCCTGATCCCGCGTGGGTCTTCACACGCAACAAGCCTCCACTCTCCCCCATCGTGTCAATCAACAACGAGCGACAGCTGGCCCGGGAGTTCACCGTGCCCAAGAACGCCGTTCTTGGCACTGCGGCGATCGGCGCCGCCAGCCGAACGCAACGACTTCTCGACTGGCTCGGCACAACGCCGACACTGAGCATCAGCGCCGATTCCACGTGGGCGAACAACCCGAACGTGAGTCCGCGCAATCTCATTGACGGGTCGACGACTTCGCCGTGGAGGAGCGGTCACGACATCACCGACAAGGGTGGCAGTTCGTTGCTGTCAATGCGATGGAACGGCCCGCGCACGTTTTCCTCCCTTCGACTCGTCAGAACCGAGGCTGACGCTCAACCGACCGAGGTCGTGATCTATGCCGGTTCGGACGCACGTCGAGCGCCGGTGGCCCCCGACGGCACCGTGAGTTTCGATGCACTCACCACCGACGCAATCACCATGCAACTCAACTACGCGCCCGTCGACGACAACGACGAATCCTCCTCCAAACAGATCGGATTCACGTCGATCGACGTTCCCGCACTCGCCGATCTCTACCCTGGACCCCTCGACCGAGCCGCGCCCTACGTCGGTGCCTGCGGTGCCGGCCCGTCGGCGACCGTCGGAACGACGACCATCACGTACGCCTTTGCGACGACCGTCGACACGCTGCTCACCGGCACACCGGTGTCGCTCACCCCATGCGGAATCGACAGCGTGAACCTCCCCGCCGGGACCACACAACTCGATGCCTCGAACGGCTCGTCCCTCATCACCATCGATCAGTTCGTGCTGGGCAACAACCCCACGATGGCTGCTCCCCCGGGGTCACCCAGACCGATGACCATCGACGATTGGGGCACGAACGATCGAACCGTGACCGTCGGGGGCGGTGCCGCCGGTCTGCTCGTGGTGAACGAGGCATTCAACCGTGGATGGGCGGCGAAACTCGAGGGCGCGCGCCTCACCCCGATGCGCATCGATGGATGGCGTCAAGGGTTCGTCCTTCCCGAAGGCAATGGCGGAACCGTTCATCTGCGCTTCGCTCCGGATCGCCCGTTCAAGCTCGGCACCGTCTTCGGCATCCTTGCGCTGCTGTTCGTTGGAGCGCTGGCGGTGTGGCCGTCACGCTCGCCGCGCATGTCGGCCCCACTCACCACCGGCCGAGCACCGACACCCCTCCTCGTCGCCGCTGTCCTCGGCGGGGGCGTGTGGTGCACGGGCATCGGGGTGGTGCTGCTCGCGCCGCTGTGGTGGCTTCGCACCAAACATCGATCGTGGCTGGCGCCGGTCGCCCTC
>CAZMJK010000040.1:7672-11018 GCA_964566555.1 uncultured Bifidobacterium sp.
TGCTCGATGACCCTCGCCGGCATCCTCGCCGTCATCGCAAAGCGCTACGTCGAGGTGCCATCGAACCTCTGGGGCGTCACCTCCATGCCGGTGAGTGCGCTGGCGGCGACGGCGTTCCTCTGTGCCCTCATCACCGTGCTGCCCGCCGACCTGTCGGTGCGTCGAAGTGGGCGACGAGAGCGATCACCGAATCATCGGGACTCGTCGTCGCTCGATGGGGTCGAGACCGACGCAACGTGACGTGCCCGGAGTGGGACTTGAACCCACAAGCCCCGAAGGGCCGGGGGGTTTAAGCCCCCTGCGTCTGCCAATTCCGCCATCCGGGCGGGAACGAGACCACGGTACCGCCTCGCTTCCTCGGGCCGGGAGAGCGGACTCACGCCACCTTCGACTGAAGCGCGGGTGCCGGTTGCGGTGCTCGATGCCGACCCGATCGGACGGCTCGACCACGTGCGGCCGAGGTGGTGTTCCCCGTGGGCCCCGGATGTGCCCCTCCGAGCAGATCGGGTTCCACCGCAGCCCATAACGCGGTGCGGGCTGCGCCGGCGGTGAGGCCGTCGATCTTGTTGGCCACGATCACGCCGTCGATCATGTCGGCGAGGACCGACACCCACGGGCGCCCCTTGATGCGGATCGACACCGTCGCCGAGACCTCGCCGGTGGCGTCGACGTGCCAACGGAGTGTCCGATCGACCCCGGCCAGACGAGGCGGACTGCGGAACCCCGGAACCATGAGCCCACCGGCACGCGCCACATCGCCAATCGTTCGAGCGGCGGCTGCGAATCGCAGCGAGGAGGCTTCCATGTCGAGGAGTGTGCACGGCACGTGTGACAGTGCCCGTTGTCAACTCCCGAGTCGGGGCAGCACCAATTCGGCGAAGCGCCGGCACTCGTCGAGGTGGGGATACCCCGAGAGGATGAACGTGTCGATCCCGAGATCTCGATAGGCGTCGATCTTGGCCGCCACCTGATCGGGAGAGCCGACGATCGCCGCGCCGCATCCACTTCGAGCTCGACCGATCCCCGTCCATAGGTTCGGTTCGGCGAAGCCCTCGGCGTCACTCTCCTCCCGCAGCGACGCCTGCGCCCGCACCCCGACCGACGTGCTGTCGAGCGACCGAGTCCGGATCAGATCACCCGTTTCGGGATCGAGCGCGGCCAGCAGATGGTCGGCAGCAGCACGAGCCTCGGCCTCGGTGGGACGCACCACGACGTGGACGCGATAGCCGAATGCCAGTTCCCGACCATGACGAGCGGCACGGGCCCGCATGTCATCGACCAGGGCGGCGATCCGATCCATCGTGTCGGGCCACATGAGATAGACGTCGGCCTGTTGCGCCGCGACCTCACGCGCTTCTTCGGAGAGCCCCCCGAAATAGAGCGGAGGGCAGTGACCCGTGGTCGTCGAGACCCTCGGCGGATCAATCGCGAGTTGGAGCCACTCCCCGTCCACCTCGAGTCGGCCACCCTCGAGAAGTTGGCGGAGCGCGGTCATGTGTTCGAGCGTTCGTCGATACCGCGGACCCGATTCGAGTTCCTCTCCGGGCATCTCACTCGAGATGATGTTGACGATGAGCCGTCCGTCCAGAAGACGATCCAGCGTGGCCAACTGCCGCGCCAGCGTGGGAACCCACACTTCGCCCATGCGCACCGCCACGATGGGCCGGATCCGATTGGTGGAGGAGGCAATCGAAGCGGTGAATGTCACCGTGTCGATCCCCAACGAATACCCCGAGGGCATGAGGATGGCATCGAAGCCGTTCTCCTCCGCTGTACGAACGATGTCACCACAGTGTTCAGGCGAACTCAGGAGACGCTCGTCCACGACACCAAGTTGTTCGTAATCGTCGTCGCAGAGCGCAGCGAACCACGCCAACGACAGGGCCTCACCGGTTCGGCTCACGGAAGCGGGCGTCCTTCGCTGGCCTGGAACAGCGCGTACCACTCCGACCTCGTGAGCCTGCACCCAAGCGCCGCAGTCGCGTCGGCGATGTGCTCGAGTTGTTGTGTGCCGAGCAGTGCCACCGGCGAGGACGGATGCGAAAGCACGAATGCGAGGGCGACCGTGGTTCGTGTCGTTCCGTGAACGTGCGCCACCTCGTCGAGCACTGTCAGCAATGACGGTTCCATCCCGGTGCCGGTCACCACGCGACCACCGCCGAGAGGACTCCAGGCAAGCACCGCCGATCGCTGCTGCATGGCCCGATCGAGTACGCCGTCGCGTGCCGCCCCCACCGCGACGACGGAGAACTCGGGCTGGATCGCCGCCACCGGTTCACCCAGATAGGTCTCGAGCGCTTCGACCTGTGCCGCGGTGTGATTCGACACACCGATTGCACCGATCAGACCGCGGTCGCGCAACGCAAGGAGCGCCGCCGCCACCTCGGCAGGGTGGGCGAGCAGATCGGGTCGATGCACCATGTAGAGATCCACCGAGTCGACACCGAGGCGACGCAACGAGGATTCACACGCGTCGGTGAGTGCGCGGGGGTCGCTGTCGTAGGGAACGCCGGGGTGAATCCCACCTTTGGTCACCAGCACGATGCGATCGCGCAACGACGGGCGAGCGGCCAACACCGCACCGAGGCGCTCCTCGCATGCACCCCAGCCCGCACCTCCCCAGTCCAATCCGTACACATCAGCGGTATCGATCAGTGTGCAGCCGAGGTCAACCGCACCTTCCACCAACCGGGTGGCGTCCTCGGTCGAAGCCGTCGTGAGACGCCAACAGCCGAATCCGAGCGGACCGACCTCTCGACCCGCGATTCGACGCGCCTTGGCCCCGGCATGATGGGGTGCGAGCACATCGTCAACATCAGCCATCTCGACGATGCCGTCGTGACCGCCATCTGCGATCCGCACGCACAGAGTCTCGACTGGGCCCGTAGCGCCCTCGGCCCCCACACGTCGGCCGCTTCGTTCACCGACCACCGCGAACTCCTCGCTTCGGGTCTCTGCGACGTGGTGGTCATCGCGTCGCCCAACCACACCCACCATGACGTGCTTCTCGACACACTCGACGCTGGAACCCACGTCCTCGTGGAGAAGCCACTGTGCACCACCATCGCGCACTGTCGTGACGTCATCGAGCGGGCGGCGTCAACCGAGATTCCCGGTCGCGTGGTGTGGATGGGCCTCGAATACCGATACATGCCTCCGACTCAGCGCATCATCGCCGAGGTCCGAGACGGAACCGTGGGTGAACTCCACATGGTCGCCATCCGCGAACATCGCTTCCCGTTCCTGCAGAAGGTCGGAGATTGGAACCGATTCAACCGCAACACGGGCGGAACCCTCGTCGAGAAATGCTGTCACTTCTTCGACCTGATGAACCTCCTCGTCGGGC
>CAZMJK010000040.1:11028-11377 GCA_964566555.1 uncultured Bifidobacterium sp.
CCAGGACGTCAACCACCTCGACGAGCGGTACAACGGCGAGGTACCCGACATCATCGACAACGCCTATGTGATCGTCGACTACGAAGGCGGTGCGCGGGCGATGCTCGACCTCTGCATGTTCGCCGAGGCGAGTCGGAACGAACAGGAGATCTCCGTCGTCGGTTCCGAGGGGAAGGTCGAAGCCCTCGTCACCGAGGGAATCGTGCGTATCGGGCGACGGGCCGATGGTTGGGGAAAGGTCCACACCGAGAACATCCTCGATTCCGGGATCCGCCATGTCGGCATGCAGCACGGGGCGTCGTATCTCGAGCACGTGGCACTCGCCGAGGCCATCCGGACGGGGGCTCCA
>CAZMJK010000041.1:0-11178 GCA_964566555.1 uncultured Bifidobacterium sp.
GGCCGACCACCCGCTCATCGTGCACCTGGGGGACGCGGCACATCTCGACGAATGGACCACCGCTGTGTCCGACACGGCCCGCCTTCTCGCCGATGCGTTCTGGCCCGGGCCACTGACGCTCCTGGTCGAAGGCTCCGCCAAGGTGTCGCCGGTCGTGACGGGTGGTCGTCCGACAGTGGGACTTCGAGTTCCTGATCACCCGGTGGCTCACGCGTCGTCGATCTCGGCGACGACGTCGATCTGGTCCTCGACGGTGGAGCCTGTCGCGTTGGCGTCGAGTCCACCATCGTGGACCTCACTGGCGCGCAACCGACGGTGTTGCGAACTGGGGGAGTGACGCTCGATCGGCTCGCAGAGGTTCTGGGTCTTGAGATCGACGTCGATCGCGGTATGGCTCCGACGACAGGCGGTGCTCGAGCACCGGGGATGCTCGAAGCGCACTACGCGCCGCGTGCTCGAGTGGTTCTCAGTTCCGAGACCGATGTCATCGAGGTGCTCCTGCGCGAGTTCGAACGCGCAACTGGCCCGATCGGTCTGCTCGCGAGTTCGCTCGTGGTGGGATTGCCGGAGGACGTCGTCGAACTCGAGCCCGCGGGATCGGCCGAGCATTACGCCGCAGTCCTCTATTCGCGTTTGCGTCAGGCCGATCGACTGGGACTCGAGGTCTTGGTGTGTCTCCCACCTCCGGCGGTGGGGATGGGTGTCGCGGTCCAGGATCGGCTGCGTCGCGCCGCTGCGTCATCCGCGTGAGACGGTGCGGGGTCGCAGTCAGACCACGGTGACGACTCGTGTATCCCAACCGGTGATCCCATCGACGGCATTCGGTGCGTTGACTCCCGATTGGACCTCACCGTTGACCGAGGTGCAGCGAACGGTGATCTCGTGCTCACCCTTCGGCGCGTCCCAGTCGTAGTACCACTGGCGCCACATACCGCCCGACACCGATTCACCGAGGGTCGCAGCGCGCCATTCGCCATCGATCCTCACGTCCACTGCGCCCACACCGGCGTTCGGGGCCCAGGCCACGCCCGCGATCGTCACCGTTCCGGCGGTGGGTCGCGATCCGGCCCGGGGCACATCGATCCGGGATGAGAGCTTGATCGGCCCCGACTTCGACCACCCGCGTTGGATCCAGTAGCCGTCGAACTCCTCCCAGCCGGTGAGCGAGATCGAATCGAGCCACTTCGTCGACGACACGTAGCCGTACAACCCCTCGACCACGAGTCGAGCGGGGAACCCGTTGTCGCGCGGTAGGGGAACACCGTTCATTCCGATGGCCACGAGCGCCGACCGTCCGTCGAAGGCCAACTCGGTGGGGAACCCCGCCGTGAACCCGTCGATCGATGTGCCCACGATCTGCTCACCTCCGGACTCGACCCCGGCTTGATCGAGAAGCGTGCGCAGTTCGACGCCCTGCCACACCGCTGTGCCGATCAACGTTCCCCCGACTCGATTGGAGACGCACGCGAGCGTAATGGGCGCTTCCACCTGCGGAAGCGCGAGGAGGTCGTCGTAACTCAGCGAGAGAACGGAACGAACCTTCCCCTTGATCGTGAGGCGCCACTTGGCCAGGTCGACCGAAGGAATGCTGAACGCCGTATCGATCCGGAAGAAGTCGCTGTTCGGTGTGATGAGTGGCGTGATGCCATCGATGGGGAGCGGTTGCGTCGATGCCAGTGAACGCGTCTGGCCCGGGAGAGTCGACACCGGCGACGGCAGGGTTGCAGTGGTTGCGGCACCACCGCCTGAACTCGTCGAGCCCGTCGTCAGGACCTTGGCCCCAACGGTGACGACGGCCGCACCGAGCGCGGTTGCACCCGTCCAACGCAGGAACGAACGTCGAGTGCCCGCGACTCGCCGGTTCGATGAATCCTCCGTCGGGATCTCGGTGGGTTGATCCTCCATGCCTCCTATTCAACCGGGCGAAGGGCATCTCGTCGCGTTCGGGTGACCAGAAATCCCGGCCACCGCCGGTTGAGCGACCGGTAGGTCGGGTACGGTGCGGTCTTCCCCCGATGTGAAAGTTCCGCCGTGTCCGACGCAGGTCTCGTTCAGTCCCCGCCCCCCACCCAAACGGCATTCGATCGACCAGCCGACGAGAAGGTGAATTGGGTCAGTTCGATCCCCTTCCTGGCGTTCCACGTCGTCGCCGTGGTGGGGTCGATCGTCTTCGGGATCACGCCAGTCGCACTCGCGCTGTTCATCGTCATGGTGTGGGGGCGCGTCTGGTTCATTACCGCGGGGTACCACCGGTACTTCGCTCACCGATCGTTCCGGACGAATCGTGCGTTCCAGTTGTTCCTCGCTGTCGGCGGGGTGATGTGTGTGCAGAAGGGCCCGTTGTGGTGGGCAGGCCATCACCGGGAGCATCACCGCACCAGCGATACCGCAGACGACGTGCATTCACCCTTGAAGGGGTTCTGGTGGAGCCATGTCGGCTGGATCCTTTGCGAGAAGTTCTCCGAACCGCCGATCGAACGGATCAAGGATTTCGCCAAGTTCCCGGAGCTGCGATTCGTCGAGAAGTGGAACGGGACCTTCGCCTGGCTGACGGGCCTTCTCTGTTTCCTCATCGGAGGCTGGTCGGGACTCTTCTTCGGGTTCTTCATGGGCACGGTCGTGTTGTGGCACAACACGTTTCTCGTCAATTCACTCGCGCATGTGTGGGGTCGTCGCCGCTATGTCACCGACGATACGAGCAGAAACAATTTTCTGATCGCGCTGAGCACACATGGTGAGGGCTGGCACAACAATCACCATTACTACCAAGCATCAGCGCGCAACGGGTTCTTCTGGTGGGAGATCGACCTCACCTATCAGTCACTTCGCGTGTTGTCGTGGTTCGGGATCGTGTGTGATCTGAAGCTCCCATCGGCGAAGCAGAAGGCTGCCAATCGGATCGCAGACGGCAACTTCGATATCGGGATGTATCGAGCGAAGATCGCGCGCGCGAAACACGTCCCCGTTGATGCCTAGAGCGCTCTTAGGGGCTCAGTTCTGGCGGTGACGGGCGTTCATCAGTCGCACGGTTCCGGTCTTCGAGCGGATCACGAGTGACTGAGTGGTGACGAACCCCGCGCTCACGTGGACTCCCTTGAGGAGTTCGCCGTCGGTGATTCCGGTCGCGGCGAAGAAGCAGTTGTCTCCGGCCACGAGATCGTCCGTCGAGAGCACCTTGTTGAGGTCGTAGCCGGCGGCGATGGCGGCGTCCCGCTCGGAGTCGTTCCGCGGCCACAGGCGACCTTGAAGTTCGCCCCCCATTCCCTTCAACGCGGCGGCAGCGATGACGCCTTCGGGGGTGCCGCCCACGCCGAACATGATGTCGGCACCCGAGTCCGGCCACGCGGTGGTGATCGCGCCAGCGACGTCACCGTCGGGGATGAGGCGGATCCGCGATCCCGCCTCGCGGATCTCGGCGACGAGGTCATCGTGGCGATCGCGATCGAGCACGACGGCGGTGACGTCCCGAATATCGATCCGCTTGGCCTTGGCGACCGCCTTCAGGTTCTCCGTGGGGGAGAGCTCGATACTGCAGAGCCCGACGAGTTCTGGTCCCACCGCGAGCTTCTCCATGTACACGCAGGGTCCGGGGTCGAACATCGACCCCTTCTCGGCGAGCGCGATGACGGCGAGCGCGTTCCCGCGGCCTTTCGAGGTGAGCGTGGTTCCGTCGATGGGATCGACAGCGATGTCGCATTCGGGGGGCGTGCCATCACCGATCCGCTCGCCGTTGTAGAGCATCGGCGCTTCGTCCTTCTCGCCTTCGCCGATGATCACCGTGCCGTCCATCGGGACGGTGCGCAGGGCGAGGCGCATGGCGTCGACAGCCGCGCCATCAGCGCCCTCCTTGTCGCCGCGGCCCATCCACCGGCTGGCAGCGAGGGCGGCGGCCTCCGTCACGCGGACGAGATCGAGGGCGATGTTGCGGTCGATGGGGACGTCAGTCATGGATCGAGACGTTACTGCTTCCTCCCCGCCCGACCGGATCCGTTGACAGACGTGGCGATACCCTCGCAGCGTGGTCGTGCTCGCCGAACTCGAACTCTTCTGCTCCCGGCCGCACGCGCCTACCCGTCGAGTCGCACTCGGTCAGAGCGCGCTCCCGTGCGAACCGAGTCCTGGATTCGGTGGGGTCCTTCTCGGAGGGGTGGTCGCGCGCTTCGTCGCCGATGTGGATCCCGAACTCGTTCCCGAACTTGAGGCGCTCACGAGAGAGGTCGAAGCGGGTCGGAGGATCTCGCAGCCGAGGTTGCGATTCCGTCTCCAGGTCGACACCGTCGGGCTCAATGCGGTGACTCATCGACTTCTCGGCGACGGAGAGATGCTCTCGTTCGAATTCGACGAGCGGGGCGCTCCAGAACAGCAGATCCTTGGTGCGGTCTACGCCGCAGGCACGTTCGCTCCGCAGGTTCGGCGACCGCTCATGGCCATCGTGCGTCGAGCGATCTCGTGGGGCGGGCCGGTCGGAGCCGATCTCATCGCGTCGCTCAGTGGTTTTCGTGGCGGTGTGTCGGGCGCTCGAAGTGCTGTCGGCGATCCGGTGAAGTGGGCGCTCGAACGACTTGGCTTCGCCCGAGATGCTCTTGCTCCTTCATCGAAGGAAGTGCAGCGCAACTATCGGGATCGGCTGCGTGAGGTGCATCCCGATCACGGAGCAGCCGTCGATGGTGCCGCGCAGCGGATTGCGGAACTGTCCGAAGCGCGCCGGATCCTCATCGGACGATGAGTTCCGCTGGCGCACTCCTGCTCGCGCCGGGAGCAGGCGCCGATCGCAACCACCACACCCTGTGTGCGGTGGCAGATGCTGTCGCGCCCTTGCCGGTCGAGCGAATGGACTTCCCGGCGCGCAAAGCCGGTCGAAAAGGTGTTGATCGTGCTCCCGTTGCCGTTGCGGCAGTGATCGACGAGGCGTCGACGTTGGTTGGGTCGGCCCGGATCCGTGCGAATCGTCTGGTGCTCGGCGGGCGCTCGTTCGGCGGTCGGATGTGTTCGTTGGCCGTGGCCGAGGGGCTCCCCGCCGCTGGTCTGGTGCTGCTCAGTTACCCGCTCCATCCGCCGGGCAAACCCCAGGACCTTCGGGTCGACCATTTTCCGTTTCTCGACCTTCCGTGTCTGTTCATCTCCGGAGAGAAGGATCCCTTCGGCAGCGCCACCGAGTTTCGCAAACACCTCAAGCGAATTCCGGGTGATGTCACCCACATCACCATCCCGGGAGCGCATGATCCGCGAGGGCAGGACGATGTCATCGCCGAGCATGTTCGTTCGTGGATTCGCTCGTTGCGATAGTCAGCGAACGTGGTCCGATGGATTGAGTTCCTCGAGTTCCTTGCGCGCTGTTTCGGGAAACCAGAACACGACGACGAGGATCAGGAACACCGGTGCGATCGCCACGATCGCCATGGCCTGACCCAGTCCACCGACGCGATCGGCCAGCCATCCGACGACCAGCAGCCCGATACCGCTCCCGGCGACGGCGACAACCTGTAGTCCGCCATTGGCGGTGCCGCGCTGACTGGTGGGGAACAACTCCGGCCCGTAGACCGCAAGGGCGGGGACGGCGACCGCTCCGACGACGGCGGCGATGATCGACGCAAGCCAGAGCGGCCATCCCCACGAGAGGTAGGACACGACCGTGAACAGTGCGCCGCCGGCGATGCCGAGAGCGCCGATGATGCGACGCCCGTGTCGGTCGGCGAGTTTGCCCCCGACCACGATGCCGATCCCTCCCGGGGTGTTGGTGGCGAGGACGAACACGGCGATGAGCACACCGGAGAATCCGCGTTCGGTGCGCAGGAACTCGTTGAGGAACTGGGCAGCCGGTGACAGGAAGAGCGACCAGAGAAAGGCGCCGACAGCGAGCATGAGGAACCGCCGCCAGTTGATCGGTTCGCGTTGCATCGTGTCGTCCGCGTGGCGCCGCTGTCGCGATTCGAATCGTTTCGTCTCGGGAAGACGTCGAGCGATGAGGAGGCATGGAGCGATAGCGAGAAGTGGAACGAGGTAGGCAACGCGCCATGCGCTGAGTCCAAGATCCATGTAGACGAGGTTCACGACACAGAGACCAGCGCCGAGGGCGGCGGTCATCGTGATCACGGAAACGGCGAACGCACGCGCACCTGCCGGCATCTCCTCGGCGGCCATGACCGCAATGAGAATGACCACCACCGTCGAGAGGGCGCGAGCGAACGTCTGCGTCACGCCGAGCCACACCATTCCCGTCGACGCAGCGCCGAGGGCCGTGATGATGCATGAACCGACGATCGCGGCGAGAACCACCCGTCTCCGGCCCTTGCGATCGGCGAGGGCGACGATGCCGAGTGACAGGATCACGCCGATTCGCACACCCGCGAGCAACGTTCCTTGGGCGCCCGTTCCGGCGTTGAACTGTTCAGCGGCGTAGGTCAGCGTCTGCGTGATGAGTGTTCCGAGGTAGCCGCTGACGACCGCGAGCACGCACAACACCGACAGCGCCGTCGAGGCCCGAGCGTCGAGGGCCTCCGGAGGCGCCCACCACGGCTGATGTCCCTCGGTGCGGGGTTGCTGTCGGAGGTGATGGCGCAGACCTGGCCGGAAGAGGACGCCCCAGACCGGAACGGCGAGTTCGTAGGTGACGATCTCGTCGACGGTCACCGAGCCGTCATCGTTGGCGTCGAGTCGAACCTCGCGGTGCCACTGGCGGAAGGGCCCAACGTGGGCGTCGAAGACCGCCGAATCCGGTGACGACTCGATCCGTCGCTCGATGACGACGTCGTTGCGCGGCTCCAACCATGCCGATGCCGAGTCCCGAGGAACCCGGTGGCGGTGTTCGAGAACCGTCACGGACGAGGACCGAACGCGATCGGATCGCGCCGTCCTCGCTTCAATTCGAACAAGGTCGGGAGCTCGAACGAAGCAACGAGCAGATCCCACAGGACTCGAGCGTCGTCACCGGTTGGTGGGGGCGACACGATGGGGCCGAAGAAACCGCGTTCGAGTTCCGGGACGGCGATGATGGGGGAGCCGACGTCGGGACCAGCGAACCGCATGGCTTCCTCGACCGACGCAGCGATCGCGACGTCCCACGATTCGTCGTTCGTCGCTGACTTGACGAGATCCTCGTCGATACCGCAATCGCGACCGCAGGTCATGATCAGCGCATCTCCGGGGTCATGCTGATCGTGGTGCACCCGGGCGCCATAGGCGGTGAACATCGCGTCCATCTCCGAGTTGCGTTTCTCGGCGCGCAACGCCTCGAGTACGCGCGCCATCCGACGACTGCAGGCCAGTCGCGCTCGCAGGTGTTCGGGAACCTCACGACCCTTGTTGAGTTCGGCGAGGCTGAGCGTTCGCCATCGGATCGACACTCCCGCGAGCTCGGTCGCCTCGACGAGCCATCGACTCGTATTCCAGGTCCAGGGACAGCATGGGTCGGCGAAGAATTCCACCGAGTCGATCGTCATGGATGGTGCTCGGTGGTCGGGGCGTCGGCCGATGTCGTCTGGGCGCGTTGTTCGGACTGACGTTTGGCCTGCAGGGCTTTCGCTCGCCGGTTGGCAAGTGCGAGTAACCCCACGAAGAGGGCGATGGGGACGAGCACGAGGAGCGCTTCGTCCCAACCGCCTTGATGGGCGAGGAGTGCTGACATCACGTCGAGAGTCTCGCATGGGTGATGGGAAATCGGAACCCGGGTGCCGCGGAGCGGGGTCCATTCCGTAGGATGGGGGTGTGCGCGAACAGGTTGAGAAAGTCATCGAGGTCATCCGTCCGGCCATTCAGGCCGACAACGGCGATGTCCTGCTGCACGATGTCGACGAGGAAACCGGTTTGGTCACGGTCGAGTTGATCGGTGCCTGTGTGTCGTGTCCCGCATCCACGGTCACGCTCAAGGCCGGGTTGGAACGCATTCTCATGGACCGGGTGCCGGGAGTCACCGAAGTGGTCGACGCTGGTGCTGCGAACCACGTGGTCGGCGAGACGCCGGTATCGCTCTGACGCACCCGTTCGTGCGCTACGCGGTCGGAACGGCGGCGCCTGTCCTAGCGTGGAGCCATGACCACGCCCGGTGACTCCGATGCGGGTGCGCTCTTCGCGGCGGCTCGGACGGGAGATCGGTCGGCGTTGGCCCGGCTCCTGTCGAAAGTCGAGCGTGGCGGTGACGACGCGCGTGCGGTCGGCGAGGTCATCGCCCCGTTCTGTGGCTCGGCGACGACGGTGGGCATCACGGGAGCTCCAGGTGCGGGAAAGTCGACCCTGACCTCGGCGCTGATTCGCGAGATACGCGCCTCGGGTTGGAGTGTTGGCGTATTGGCGATCGATCCCTCTTCGCCGTTCACGGGTGGGGCGATACTCGGCGATCGAGTGCGGATGGACGAACACGCTCTCGACGACGACGTCTTCATTCGCTCGATGGCGACTCGCGGACATCTCGGTGGGCTGGCGGTTGCCGTCCCCGATGCCGTCCGAGTGCTCGATGCGGTGGGGATGCAGTGGGTGGTCGTCGAGACGGTGGGCGTGGGGCAGGTGGAGGTCGACATCGCGGGTGAGGCCGATACCACCGTCGTCGTGGTCAACCCCGGATGGGGTGACGCAGTTCAGGCCAACAAGGCCGGACTTATGGAGATCGCCGACATCTTCGTGGTCAACAAATCCGATCGCGCAGGCGTGAACGACACGATGAACGATCTCGAACGGATGCTGTCGTTGCGCAGCGGATCGCAGTGGCGCCCACCCGTGGTGCAGACGATCGCGACCGGAGGTCACGGCGTGGCTGCGCTGTGGTCGGAGATCGAGCGACATGGAGCCTGGTCGAGGGAGAGCGGGGAGTTCGATCATCGCCGGGCGCGTCGAGCGGATCTCGAATTGCGTCGCGTTGTCGACGCCCTCATCGCTTCACGGGTCGAGGATCTCGCCGGATCGGAGCGCTGGCAGCAGGCTCGATCCGATGTGGCCGACCACCGCGTCGATCCGTGGACGGCGGCCAAACGTCTGCTCGATTGAGTCGACGGGACTGAGTCATTCGCGCTGAATCTCGGTTCGGCCCTCGTTCGAGCGCGATTTCGTCGGTACCGTGCGCGACCTTCGCTATTGGAGGCTGCCATGAAGGTACGAAGGGCGTTGTGGAGCATTGTCGCCGTTCTGTTCGCCACGTGCGTCGGAGGGCTGGGTGGTGGCGATCCGGCCGCTGCGCTCGCGATCGGTCGCATCACCGATGGAACTCCTGAAGCGATCGTGGTGGTCTCCCGCGACGGCACGTTGGGCTCATGGCGCTCGAGCGGATCGGGTGGTGCCCGCTGGACGTGTGGGTATTACGCGGTCGTCGCGCCGCAGCTGTCGGTCCTCGATCCCACGCCCGTCGTCGATTGGGCGTCCGGACCGGTCAACCCGATCCGCGGCGAGTTCTACATGCTCGGGTGCATCGATGCCTCGGGAGTGCGCGTCCATACGCGTTACGTGGCGTTCGATCCGCGCGATCCATTCGGTGGAGCGGGAGCGACGGTGCGGGCGGTGGAGGAGGCGCGTCGTCGACTGGAGATTCCGTCTCCTCGACCCAGGGTCAATCCACCCGATGCGCAACTCGTGGGGCTGCCGATGTGGATGTGGTTGGAGGAACCGTGGGATCGCATCTGGGCCACTGCCTCGATCGGCACCGTGTGGGCCAGCGTCGATGCGTGGCCGGAGACGTCGCTCTGGGAATTCGACGACGGCTCTCAGATCTGGTGTGACCAGGGTGTTCCGTACGATCAATGGCGTCGACCGTGGGAGCAGACATCGGGCTGTACGCATACGTTCACTCGATCGTCGATGTGGTCGAGCGGAGGTGTCGAGTGGGTGCGCGTCACCGTCACATGGGGTGTCGAATGGACCTCGAGTGAACTTGGTGGTGAACGGCTCGGAACCGTGACTCGAACCGCGGAGTTCCCGGTGCGAGTCGTGGAGGCGCAGGCGCTCGTGCGCTGAGAATCGGAAGGAGACCCGGTAGGGTCCTCGCCCATGGCAGAGCCAGTGGTGGTGATCGACCGGAGGGACAACGGCGTCGCCGTCGTGCGCCTTCAGAACGGCAAGGTCAATTCGTTGTCCTCGCAGCTGCTCGCGGAGTTGCGCGATGCCGCGAGGGCGTTGACCGTGGATCCCCCGGGTGCGGTCGTGATCGCCGGGACCGATCGGATCTTCGCGGCGGGGGCCGACATCTCGGAATTCGCTGGACCAGAAGAAGCGCGGACGATCGGTCGACTCTTCTTCGACGCGCTCAATGCCGTTGCGGCCATTCCTCGGGTCGTGATCGCGGCGGTGTCGGGGCCGGCGTTGGGAGGGGGATGTGAGTTGGCACTCGCGTGCGACCTGCGTGTGTGTTCAACGTCCGCGAAATTCGGGCAACCGGAGATCCTTCTCGGAATCATCCCCGGAGGAGGAGGCACGCAACGCCTACCCCGCCTCATCGGACCATCACGGGCCAAGGACCTGATCTTGAGTGGTCGTCAGGTTCGCGCCGAAGAAGCGCTGCGTATCGGGCTCGTCGATGAGATGGTGGAGCCCGAACACCTCATGAGCCGTGCACTCGAACTCGCCGCCTCGTTCGCTTCGGGCCCGCTCCAGGCGCAGGCGATCGCCAAGCGGGTGATCGATGCCGGCCTCGATGGCTCGCTCGAGGCCGGATTGGAACTCGAGCAGGGCGGGTTCGTCGAGGTGTTCGGCACTGACGATGCACGGATCGGCGTGGCGTCGTTCCTCGAGAACGGTCCGGGGAAAGCGCACTTCACGGGCCGATGACCGATCGCGCGATCGACGTCGCAGGAATGATGGCGGGTGAACCGTGACCCAGCCGATGTCCGTTTGCTATCGCCATCCGAACAATCGTGCGGGAGTCAGTTGTCAACGCTGCAGTCGTCCGATCTGCGGATCGTGCATGACGCCGGCCTCCGTCGGATTCCAGTGCCCCGAATGCATCAAGGGGGCGGCCAAGACGTCGCCGGTCGTTCGATTCCGAGAACTTCGGGGTGGCCGGCCGATCGTGACCGAGGTACTCATCGCGCTCAACGTTCTCGGACTGATTGCAGTGGTGGCGACGGGTGGTTCGCTCTTCAACGGAGGCGGAACAGCTTCGGAGAAGGGTCTTCTCATCGGCGCAGGGGCCATCGCCGAGGTCGGACCTCGTGGATTCGTCCTCCAACCAGTTGGAGTCGCCTACGGCGAGTGGTGGAG
>CAZMJK010000042.1:0-11176 GCA_964566555.1 uncultured Bifidobacterium sp.
ACATGGTCGAGACCATGGAGATGTTCTTCGGCTCCTGCACCAACTACGGCGAGTGCCAGGAAGCGTGCCCGAAGGAGATCCCGATCGACTTCATCGCACTCATGAACCGCGATTACCTGAAGTCCAAGATCAAGAACCGCAAGCTCCAGGGTCAGCGGTGATCATCGACTGATTCGCCCACCTGCAGCACTCTCGCCCGGCGCCGAACCACTTCCTTATGGGAGTAGGCGGCGCCGGTCGTCGTTTTCCGAGCAAGACAACGCTCGGGTCGGCTCACTCGGCGAAGTGCTTGCCCTTCGGAGCGCGGCGATGGCGGATGAATTCGACGATCACCGGAAGCACCGATACGAACACGATCACGAGAACGGCGATTTCGATGTTGTCCCCGATGGCGGGGAACGCCCGACCGAGCGTATAACCGAGCAGCGTGATCCCTGCACCCCAGATCACCCCGCCGATGATGTTGAACTTCACGAACGTGCGGTAGTGCATGCTCGACACACCGGCGATGATCGGGGTGAACGTCCGCACGATCGGGACGAACCGAGCCAACACGATCGATTTCGAGCCGTGTTTGGCGAAGAACTTCTCGGCGCTCTCGACATATGCCGGTTTGAACAGTCGTGATTCCGGCCGCTTGAACAGCGACGGCCCCACCTTCTTGCCGAACACGTACCCCACCTGATCGCCGGCGATGGCGGCGATGGTGACGCCCAGCATCACGATCCAGATGTGCCCACCCGCGAGTTGGAAGACCTCGCCGTCTTCGGAGATCTTGATGCCGTAGGTGGCCAGTCCGGCGGTGAACAGCAGGGAGTCACCGGGCAGGAAGAAGCCGATGAGGATGCCCGACTCGGCGAAGACGACGATGAACAGACCGATGAGTCCGACCGATTCGAGGAGCTTCTGGGGGTCGATCCCGACGGCGAGAACGGTGCTGGTGATGGCGGAGAGCATGGCGGGAACCCTAGTGGTGGCACCGGCGACTGCCGTGGCACATCACCGCCGCGAACGGCGCCCGGGTTCAATACCCGTCGGCCGGGTTCACCACCGAGAGCAGCGGCGCATCGTCGAGATAGAGCCGAAGGTTGTCGAGAAACGTCGCGTACATCGCCTGGAATGCACCCGACCAGTTCCAAGAGACGTGGGGGCTGAGACGAACCGAAGGATGCGAATACATCCAATGACCGTCTGGCAGGGGCTCGGGTTCGGTGGCATCGATATCGGCGCACGCGACGATCCCCGCGTCCAATGCCCGCAACAAGGCGTCGTCGTCGATGATCGGACCGCGAGCGACGTTGACGAGATGCACCCCCGGCTTCAGGACCGCGAAGAGGTCATCGTTGAACAGGCCTCGGGTCTGCTCCGTGAGAGGAGCGACGAGGACGATGTGATCGGCATCCGCAACCAGATCGGTCACCGAACGCACCATGCGCACGTCGGCGATCGGACTCGGACGATCGCTGTGGCGCATGGCGGTCACGTTCATCCCGAACGGAAGTGCTCGCTGGGCGATCGCCGTGCCGATACCCCCGAGACCGAGAATCGCGAGGTTCGCATCGTTGAGCGTCGCGAACGATGGCGACGGGATGTTCCACTGCATCGGGGGCTCGTGAACGAACGATCCGGGCATCCGCTTGACGAACGACAACATGCAGGCCATCACCCATTCCGAAATGGGGATGGCGCTGAGTCCACGAGAATTGGTGAGGATGAGTTCCTCACCGATCAGATGCAACGGGAACTTGTCGATGCCAGTCCCGATGAGATGCACCCACTTCACTCCCCGACTGAGCGCCTCTTCCAGATTAGGGACGTTGGTCGGAGTGGTGATGAGTACGTCGCCGGTGATTTCGACGTCGATCTCGCCTTCCATCGGAATGGCGATGACCTCAACCTTCGCGGCGAGGTCATCGGGGATGTGGATCGTGTCGAGACGTCCGACGTGACTGAGGATGCGCAGCAAGTTCAGCTACCGCCCACCGCGCCAGGTGGTGGCGGAGGCACCACCGTTCCCGGCGCGGGCGGAGGGGGAACGGCTCCCGGAGGCGGGGGTGGTGTCGCTGCGGCGCCCGGAGGAGGCGGGGACACCGCACCTGAGGGAGGCGGAGGCGTCGCCCCGCTCTTGACGGCGAGATCGATCGTCCCGCCACCGGCTTCATGGGCTTGCAGCTCAGCGGTGATGCGAGCGATCTCTGATTCCGTCGAACCGTCGGCCCGACCCGTGGCTTGCACGAAGGTCAACGCCCCGAGATCGCGCAACAGCGCGTCGGACTGACGCTTCGAGGTGGCCTGATCGAATTGCGCTTGCCCCTTGTTCACGGCCTGATTCACCGAGCTGGCCGCCTGATTGCCGACTTCCTTCACCTTGTCCATGAATCCCATGGCAGTACCTCCGGATCAGTTGGTGGGCGAATCGTACCGGACCTGTTGGCGGCGTGACCGGGTGAATCCGTCGACCGACTACCGTCCGACCGATGCCCGACTACCTCAGTCCCGAATGGTTCCAAGCGGCCGACGCACTCCTGCGGGCCGACCGCGATCTCGGCGAACGCAGCCGTGGGGTCGATCTCGTACTCGAACAGCGGGTGGAGGTGGGTGACGACACGATCATCTGGCATGTGCGATTTGCCGATGGCGTGGTGTCGATGACGCAAGGCGTGGCCGCTGATCCCGATGTCGTCTTCGTCAGCGATCTCGAGACCGCCAATGGAATTCGGAGTGGCGTGGTCGGCGCTCAGGCTGCGTTCATCGCCGGCGATCTCCGTGTCGACGGTTCGATCAACGCACTCCTGCAACACGGCGATCTGTTCGCATCGCTCTCTGACGTCCTCGGCCCGCTGCGCTGAGCGCAGCGGGCCGAGTCATCGACTTCGTCAGTTGTGCGGTCCTGGTGAGTGCCGTGTGAATCAGATCAGACCGAGATCCTTCACGCCGTCACGCTCTTCGACGAGTTCCGCGACCGAAGTATCGATGCGGCCTTGCGAGAAGTCGTCGATCTCCAGACCCTGCACGATTTCGTACGTGCCATTGGCGCAGGTGACCGGGAATGAGGAGATGATGCCTTCGGCAACGCCGTAGGAGCCATCGGATGGAATCGCCATCGACACCCAGTCGCCCTTCGCCGAACCAAGCGCCCACGTGCGCATGTGATCGATCGCCGCATTCGCGGCGGATGCCGCGCTGGACAGACCGCGGGCCTCGATGATGGCCGCACCGCGCTGTTGCACGGTCGGGATGAAATCGTTCTCGAGCCAGGCCTGATCGTTGACCAATGCAGCGGCGTTCTGGCCCTTCACTTCAGCGTGGTAGAGGTCCGGGTACTGCGTCGCGGAGTGATTGCCCCAGATCGTCATCTTCGTGACATCAGCAACGGTGGTGCCGGTCTTGGCGGCGACCTGCGCGATCGCGCGGTTGTGATCGAGACGGGTCATGGCGGTGAATCGCTCGTTGGGAATGTTCGGGGCGTTGTTCATCGCGATCAACGCGTTGGTGTTGGCGGGATTGCCGACCACGAGGATCTTCACATCCGACGCAGCATTGTCCGACAGCGCCTTCCCCTGCGGCTTGAAGATCCCGCCGTTGGCCTCGAGGAGGTCTTTGCGCTCCATTCCCTTCGAACGAGGGCGGGCTCCGACGAGCAGCGCATACGAGACATCACCGAACGCTTCGTTCGGGTCGTCGGTGCGGACGATGTCGTTCAGCAGCGGGAATGCGCAATCCTCGAGTTCCATCGCGACGCCCTTGAGCGCGTCCATGGCGGGCGTGATGTCGAGAAGCTGAAGAATGACCGGCTGGTCGTCTCCGAGCATCTGACCACTAGCGATACGGAACAGAAGGCTGTAGCCGATCTGGCCGGCGGCACCGGTGACAGCTACGCGAACGGGGGTCTTCACGGGGGGTCCTCCACGGGGACGTCAGGTTGACGGGCCGACACTAGTCAGCCCGAAGAACCCCTGAAAAAGCGGAGGATCAGAGTGTGACCGGGTACGGGAACTTGGAGTCGACACCGCCATCGACCACGAGTGTGCGACCAGTCACATAGGCCGACATGTCGCTGGAGAAGAACAACGCCGCTGAGGCGATGTCGGAGGTGGACCCCATCTTCCCCATCGGCGAATTCCCGGCATTGAGCGCCCGCTGCTCGTCGGTGAACGCCGCTTCCATCCGCGGGCTGAGGATCGTCCCCGGCGCGACGGCATTGGCCCGGATCCCGAACCCACCGAGTTCGATCGCCAGGGTCTGCACCCACGCCATGAGCCCGGCCTTCGCCGCCCCGTACGCGGCGTGCATCGGGGCGGCGGTGAGACCGCTCACCGACGCGATGAAGACCATGGTGCCGCCACCGGTCTTGGCCATTCGGCGCCCGAACTCCTGCGAGAGCAAGAACGCGTGCCGGAGACAGATGTCGATCTCCCAATCGAACGTGTCATCGGTCATGTCGAGGATGGATTCCCAACGAGCCATGCCGATGATGTCAATGAGACCATCGATGCGGCCATTGATGGCCTCGGCATCGGCCGCCAGTTTCGATGCTCCCTCCCGGGTCGTGACATCGCCCACCCATGCCACACCGGCCGGCCCGATTTCGGCGGCGATCTCTGCGGCCCGATCGGCGTCGACATCGACACACACCACTGTTTTCGCGCCGGCCTGCACAAGGGCGTGCGAGGTCATGCGTCCCATACCCACTCCGGCACCGGCAACGACGAACGTGCGTCCATCGACGCGCAGACGGGAGAGGAAATCGGGGACGGGAGAGTTGTCACCTGTGGTCATCGCACAATTCCGTTCGTGAGGTGTTCGTTGAGTAGGTAGGTCATGCCATCACCACGCCGCCGTTGGGGCGGATCACCTGTCCGGTGACGAAGCGTGATGCGTCGCTCGCGAGGTACAGCATCGCCCAGGTTTGGTCCTCGGGCGTGGCGATGGTGCGCAGCGGAGATTGTGCAGCACGGGTGTTGGTGTAGGACTCGCGCTCCGCCTCGTTGATTGACCCATCGGCGTTGGTCCAACGCGACTGCACCATCGGGGTGTCGGTGAATCCGGGAGCGATCGCATTCACCCGGATGTCGTTGGCGCCGAGTTCCACCGCGGCGCATCGAGTGAGATGGGACACCGCGGCCTTGGTCATCGCGTAGATCGAGAGGGTCGGTGCGGGCATATCGCCACCGGCCGAGGACACGTTGATGATCGACCCACCGTTGGTCATGGCGCGACCAGCAGCGGCGACGCCCCAATAGGTGCCCCACAGGTTGACTTTGGTGATGAACTCGACATCGTCGGGAGTGGCATCGACGATGTTCATGTAGCGAATGACGCCGGCGACGTTGGCCCAGATGTCGAGCCGACCGTGCGTGGCGATCGCTGCATCGGCGAGTGCATTGACCTGATCGCGATCGGAGACATCGGTCGGCACCACCGTGGCGTGTCCTCCCACAGCGGCGACCATCTCGGCGGTTTCCTCGAGACCGGCGACGCCGACATCGGCGATGAGCACGTTGGCGCCGGCCTGGGAGAAGGTGATCGCGGCCTGACGGCCGATTCCGCCGGCGGCACCAGTGATGACAGCAGTGCGTCCGCGCAGCGAGAACTGTTCGATGAGTTCGTCGGAAAGGGCCGGTCGGCCATCGGTGTTCGCGGTCATAGCTCGATTCCTCTCGGCGACATCACGGTTCGGCGGCGCTCCGGCCATCAAATTTCGCTATTGCGAAGAACTCTTCGCTATGCTGCGGCCACCGTAGGACACCGGTCACACCCGGTCAATCGACCCGAAGGTGCCACCATGGCCCGTCCCGCACCGGCTGCGAGCCGCGCAGTCCAGATCCTCGACCTCCTCGTGACCCACCCCACCGAGCGGTTCACGCTGACCGAGTTGGTGCGGCGCACCGGCATGAGCTTGGGTTCGGCCCACGCAACCCTTGCCGTCCTCGAAGGCAGCGGCCACGTGTCGCGCAACCCCACCACTCGCGCGTATTCGTTGGGTCCTGCGCTGGTGGTGGCCGGCGTCGTCGCGCTCGAACACCATCCTGCGATTGACGCTGCTCGACACGTGATCGAACCGTTGGCCGAACAGTTGGGCACGGAGGTTGTGGTTTCAGCGCGGACCGTCGACGAGATCATCTTCATCGCGCGATCGGGACGACACAGCGCGTTCGGACCGGGAGTTCGCGAAGGCGAACGCGTACCTCTCGTTCCCCCACTCGGTGCCGTCTTCCTGGCATGGTCCGAGGACCGTGAGATCCAACAGTGGTTGGAGCGTTCACCCGACCCGTCGCCCGAGTCGCTGGCGCGGCACCGCTCCGCTCTCGAGCTCGCCCGAATCCGCGGATTCACCGCAACCGCGAGTTCCGACACACAACGCCAACTCGGCGAGCGCACGTTCTCGCTCTCCGATTCGCCGAGCAACACCGACCTCCGCAACGACGTCGCCGAACTCTTCGCCGTACTCGCCACCGAGGACTACCCCATCATCGATCTCGACGCGCAACGTCGCTTCGACGTCGGCAATATCGCGGCGCCCGTCTTCGGAGCCGACGGCGAGGTCATCGCCGCGATCTCCGCCAGTGGGTTTCCGCCCGGCCTCGATGCCGAATCAGTGATCACCGCCGGAACCAAGATTCGTGATGCTGCCGCAATCGCCACTCGGTCGTCTCGAGGGCGATTCCCCGCGAATTGAGGATCGACCTCAGGCCGTCACCCTCGCCACGAACTCGGCCATTTCGGTGACACCTTCAACGGCCTCGGGGAATGCCGGGTAACTCATCGTCCAGATATGCGGCATCTCGGGATAGACGCTGAGCGTCACGTCGACACCTGCACTGGTCGCGACTTCGGCGAGTCGCCGGGAATCGTCCAGAAGGACTTCGACATCACCGACCAGGATCAACAGTGGCGGCGCACCACTCCAGTCACCGAAGACGGGTGACGCGATCGGATCGGCGGGATCTGCTCCGCCGAGATAGGCCGGCGCAGCTTCTTCGGCCGACGTTCTCGAGAACAACTTGTCCGATTCGGCATTCGTGTCGTACGTCGAGGCCGTGACGGTGAGATCCACCCAGGGTGAACAGCAGATCACTCCTGCGGGCAGCACCCCGTCGGCGAGCGCGTGCATGGTGACTGACGCGGCCAGACCACCACCGGCCGAATCACCGGCGATCACGATGCGGCCGGTGTCGATTCCTTCCGCCAACAACGACTCCCAGACTGCGAAGCAATCGTCAACGGCCCTGGGGAACTTGTGTTCCGGGGCGAGGCGATAGTCGACGAGCAGGACACGCGCGCCGAGCACGGCGGCGAGATGCGACCCGTAGGAGCGATAGGCCAGCGCCGAGGCGATGCGGAATCCGCCGCCATGGAAATAGAGGAGGATCGGCGCGTCGGCGGCGACGTCGACGGGACGACACTCGATACCGGGAACGCCACTGCGCACGAATGGTTCGGCAACCGTTCCTTCGGCCAATGGCAATTGCGCCATTGCCTCATCGATGCGTGAACGTTGTTCGGCGATATCGGCCGGTGGCGGTGGCACCGGACGCGCGGCCATCGCCGCCTGCACTGCGTGGAATTCTTCGCTGGCCATGGCGTGACACTAGAGGGTGTCAGGGGCGACTCGCCCCGGATTCGCCCCCCGATCGAATGCGCAGCGGGCGAGCCGATCGTCGACTCACCCTGCCTGTTGGCCGGTGTTGCCCAGCCACGACCGATAGAGCTCGGCATAGCGCCCACCGAGGGCCACCAACTCGGCGTGAGAGCCGTACTCGACCAAGATCCCCGCATCGAACACCAACACCAGATCGGCGTTCTCGGCGGTCGAGAGGCGATGAGCCACGCTGATCGTCGTGCGACCCTCGGCCAAGCGCACGAGGGCCGTCGTCAACGCCCGTTCGGTGCGCGGATCGACCGCGCTGGTCGCTTCGTCGAGGATGAGCAACCCCGGATCGGCGAGTTGCGCGCGAGCAAGCGCCACGAGTTGACGCTCGCCGACGCTCAGTCCCTCGCCGCGCTCACCCACTTCGGTGTCGAGTCCTCGGGGTAAGCCCGCCACCCAAGTTTCGAGTCCGAGTTGGGCGATCGACGCTCGAACGTCGTCGAGCGTGGCGCCGGGGCGACCCATAGCGATGTTCTCACCGAGGGTGGTGTCGAACATGAAGCCGTCCTGAGGAACCATCCGAATGCGTTCGGTGCGCGATTCACGCTTCACCGTGTCGAGTGGGACGCCGCCGATGACGATGGACCCCTCCCCGGGGTCGGCGAGGCGATCGAGGAGTTTCACGAACGTCGTCTTCCCTGATCCGGTCTCCCCCACGATGGCCACCGCTGCACCGGCGGGAATCGTGATCGACACGTCGTGGAGCACAGGCCCACCCGTCGGATACGTGAACCCGAGATGTTCGACGCGAACGTCGAGAGGACCGTCGGGCAGTTCGATGCCCGGATCGGGTTCGACGAGGGAGATGGGCGTGTCGAGCACATCGAGGACCTTCGACCAACCCGCAATGGCTGTCTGGGTCTGGTCGAGGATCTCTCCGATCTCGGCGATCGGTCCGAGAATCAACTGCACGAGGAA
This sequence comes from uncultured Bifidobacterium sp., assembly GCA_964566555.1. Classification (GTDB taxonomy): domain Bacteria; phylum Actinomycetota; class Acidimicrobiia; order Acidimicrobiales; family Acidimicrobilacustridaceae; genus Acidimicrobilacustris. The sequence goes on from CAZMJK010000042.1 coordinate 8,570, forward strand.
CAGACACGCCACCAAACTGCCCGCATTCAACCCCCACGATTCGCCGAACCAGATACCGGCCATCGCCACCGACGCGAGCGCAACCCCGCCGAAGGCATCTCCGAGGGGGAACATGAAGGCGAACCACCGCGCTGCGCTCATCTCCGATTTGAACTGCGCCTGAATGGCATCGTCGAGACGCTTCTGTGACCGCCGCTGCAATCCGTAGGCACGGATCGGCGCCGCGCCCTGCACCGACTCACTGACTTCGGAGAGGGTCGTTCCCACTCGTGTTCGAACGATTGAATAGGCCTTCAACTGTCGGCGCTGCATCAAACGGAACAGCGGCAGCACCGGCAGAGCGGCAATCACTGTGATGACCGCGAGTTGCCACGCATAGAAACTCATCACGATCAGCGTGCCGATCACGACGACGGAGTCGATGATCCACGCCACTGCGCCGTATTGCACGAAACGAGCGATGGTCTCGATATCGCTGGTGACACGCGATGTCAGTTCACCTCGCCGGGTGGACTCATGGTGGGCCATCGGCAATCGGTGGATGTGCTCGAAGGTGCGCACGCGCAGGTTCCGCAGCATCATCTCGGCCGTTGTGACCAGACGGATATAGGTGATGCGCGCCAAGAACATGACGCCGACCACGATCATCGCTGCGCCGACGCACGCCGTGATCGTGAACCCCGGCCGGAACCCTTCATCGGCCAGCAGTCCCTTGTCGATGACCTGCTGGATGAGCACAGGGATGATCAATCGGCCGACGGCGCCGATCATGGCGAACAGCACCGTCAGACGAAGCCCACGGCCGAGTTCCGGGCTCTGCGCGAACCCGCGTCGCAGCACGGCAAGCGCACGAAGGCGACGTTCGCCGGATGCGGATGCCTCATCGGCCTCGGTGGCGGCGGCGCGAGCATCGTGCTCGAGCGCGATGGGGTCATCGAACGCCGCAGCATGCTCTAGAACGGCGAGCTCGTCGTTCGCCCTCATTGCGGCGATCTCCGGCTCATCATCGCCAGAACCACGCGTTCGCCTCTCGGTCACGACGCCACCTCGGGTCCGTCGCTGGCGACATCGTCATGGTCGAAGTCCTCGGACATCGATTCCTGATCGACATAGGCATGAACCAAGCGTGCGTAGTCCGAATTCGTGGCCAGCAGTTCGGTATGCGAACCGGTAGCGACGATTCGACCCTGGTCCAGGAATACCACTTCGTCGGCCAATTCGATCGTGGAGACTCGATGGGCCACCACGAGTGTCGTCGTATCGAGCGATGACCGCAGGTCGCGAAGAATGGCCGACTCGATCACCGGATCCACCGCGCTGGTCGCATCGTCGAGGATCAGCACCCGCGGGCCACGCAGCAGGGCGCGAGTGAGCGCCAAGCGCTGACGTTGACCGCCAGAAAGTGTGACGCCACGCTCACCCACCACCGTGTCCCAACCGTTCGGGAGGCGATGGACGAACCCTGCGGCGTGGGCGATCTGCGCCGCCCGTTCCAACTGCGAATCATCGATGGGATCACCGAGTGTCACGTTCTCGCGCACTGTGTCAGCGAAGAGGAACGTCTCCTGGAACACCAGCGCAATTTCCGAGCGAACCGCGACCGGGTCGAATTGCCGAAGATCGATTCCATTGATCGACACCGACCCGCCATCGGGATCGACGAGTCGGGGAATGAGTTCGCACAACGTCGACTTCCCCGAACCGGTGACACCGACGAGCGCCACGATGGAGCCGGCGGAGATGGTGAGGTCGACACCAGCGAGGACCGGCGGATCATCGCCGTAGCGGAACGACACGTTCTCAAAGGTCACCGACAGCGGAGCAGCACCGATCGGCGGCGGTGCATCGGTCGCCGCTCCCGGCTCATGCGGCGCCGCCAGCACGTTGTCGAGTCGAGCACTCACCACCACCGAACGAGGAAGTTCCTGCAGGAAGTAGCCGAACACACGCATGGGGAACGCCAGCAATCCGAAGAGCGCAGCCGCCTGCACGATGTCGCCGGTGTTGAGCCGTCCGATCGATACCTGCCATGACCCGATGAGCAGAAGGGCGATGATCCCCAGATTGGGCAGGGCATCGATCATCGGTTCGAACATTCCCCGAATTCGACCAAGGCGAACGCGCGCAGCCCGCAGGTCATCGGCGGCACCTTCGAGTCGGACAACTTCTTGTTCCTCACGACCGAGCGTCTTCACCACGAGAACGCCGTCGAATGACTCGTGCGCGATACGGCTGACTTGACCGACTCGTTCTTGGACCACTCCGAGTGGCACTTCGGCCCGACTCGTGTACATCCGGTTGATGATGGCCAGCAGTGGGAACAGCACCACCGCTACCAACATCAAGAACCAATCGACCATGGCCAAACTGATGATGGCGAAGACCACGAGCGTGACGACACCGATGCTGAACGGCAATGGATTGATGACCTCGCTCGAGGCGACGATGTCGGCATCGGCGTGTGCGAGAAGTTCACCGGTGGGCCGCTCGCGGTGATACTTCAACGGCACCGACAAGTAGGTATGCGCGAGTTTCCGTCGCCAATCCCGTTGTGTCCGGAACGGGAGGAGTGCTGCGAAATAGCGACGAAGGATGATCGTGGAAGCC
>CAZMJK010000043.1:0-10824 GCA_964566555.1 uncultured Bifidobacterium sp.
AACGTCAGGTTGAAGACGAACTCTTGGACAGTGTCAGCCATCTTCTCCCTTTCCTGTTAGTCAGGCCTTGTACAACAACTGGAGGCGTTGAACAGAACGATCAACGCCGCTTGAACTCCGGTTTGCGCTTCTCCGCGAACGCACGCGGACCCTCTTTGGCGTCTTCGGTCTGGAAGACCTGCCATCCGTAGGTGAATTCATGATCGAGCGCTTCGCGCTCGTTCATCCCCTCGGTCTCACGCAACGTGCGCAGAACGGCCTCGACGGCGATGGGGCCGTTCTCGGCGATCTGAGCCGCGATCTCCATCGCCTTCGAAAGCGCTTGACCATCGGGAACAACGTGACCGATGAGTCCGTACTGCAACGCCTCATCGGCGCTGAGTTCACGACCTGCGAGCAACACCTCGGCTGCGATCGTGTATGGGATCTGGCGTCGAAGTCGAACCGCCGAACCCGCCATCGGATACAGCGACCGCTTCACCTCACTCACTGCGAATCGAGCGCTCTTTCCCGCGACACGAATATCGGTACCTTGCAACAGCTCGGTACCACCAGCGAACGCGATCCCCTCGACCGCGGCGATGAGTGGTTTCTTCGGCTGGTAGTCGCGCAGAAGGCATTTCCACATCAAGTTGGGATCTTCGGCAAGACGGGCTGCGGTATCGATCTCGGTGTCGGCATCAGGTCCAGCGTCTCCGGCCATCGCCTTCAGATCGGCGCCCGAGGAGAAATTGCCATCGGCGCCGGTGAGCACGATGGCGCGGATGTCGTCGTCGGTATCGGCCGCCACCATCGCGTCGTACATGCGCATCAACATGGCGCCGGACAACGCGTTGAGCCGCTTCGGACGATTCATCGTCATGACGAGAACATGACCCTCGCGCTCGATGATGGCGTCAGGCATCTTCCCCCCCTCCCGTCGTCCCGGACTCATGAGGAGGAGTGCCGTCCGGAACCCCGGTCCGATGCCCCTCCCATCGACGGACAGGACCCTAGAGGTACTTAACACCGCTGAGCAACCTCTTGACGGGAATTTTCCGAGGTCGCTCCCGACCCGAGGCTCAGGTGTAGAAGGGGTTGTCGCCGGCGTTGTGGTCGGTGACATCGACGACGTCGGTGACCTCGGGAATCGCATCGAGGATCGAGGTGGTGATGCCGTCTCGGAGCGTGGCCGCACTCATGGCACAGCCCTGACACCCGCCCCCCATGGTCAGGAACACCGTCGATCCGTCGACCCCCACCAACGCCGCGAAACCACCGTGTTGGGCCAAGCCCGGATTGATGACCTCTTCGAGGAGTTGCGTCACCTTGTCGGGAACCTCGCCGGTCAACTCAATGGTCCGACCGTCGAGGGGGTTGAACGGTGCCGGTCGATTCGGGTTCTTGATCACGAACCCGCCCTGTCCCGCGGTGCGGGGAACATCGAGTGTCGCCCCGCGCATGTCCTCGATGCTGCCGGCCGCGACGACGACGCTCAGGCCGCCCTGGACCGAGAGATCGTCTTCGGCGTCAAGGTCGGCGATCGGGGCCCAACCGAGGTCGTAGTCGAAGTCCATGCCCTTGACCCCTTTGATCTCGACTCGCAAACAGATCGAGCCGGGGTCCTCTTCGGTGTCTCGGATGGCCAGGATCTGCTCGAGGGCCTCGGGGGCCACGGTGAGCACGACTCCATCATCGGCCTCGGAGTCGACGGCAACGTTGGACGAACGATCGGTCATACAGGCCCCTGCGGAGGAATTGCCGGGTTTTCCCAGCACAGGACTGAGACGCTACCGGCCGAAACCGTCGGCGCGGCACCGAAGGCTCGCGCCATCGATGGCACGACCAGCGACGCGTTCCGATCAGGAGATGTAGGAGCCCCGGCCGAAGGCAACGGCGAACGACAGCATGACCAGAAGCGAGATCGGGACGAGCACGGCGCGAAGTTTCGGTCGCGCCACGAGGAGTTCGGCAGCCACGACCACACACGGGAATGTGCCCAACAGGTACCGACCCGCTCCGAAGAAATCCTTGGTCCCGAGAAGCGGCAGTGCGATCAACCCAAGGCAGTAGAGGGCATAGGCCCAGCCGAAGCGACGCTTGACCAGGGGCACGAGGGCGAGGGCACCGAAGACGGCGAGTCCGTGTGCGACATGGCCGATGGTCGACCACTCGAACGGCCGATGCTGCAGCTCTTCGATGAGCCGGAACTTCAACCAGGTCGCGGCGCCGGCGCCTTGGTCCCACCCCTTACTCGCCTGCGTCTCGGCGAAGAGGAACGGATCACCGAACTTCACCCAGAGGAACGCGAACCACGACCCGACTCCGACCCACGACAGGAAGATCGGTGCGTCGGCTCGCTTGAGACGCAGTGGATTGAGCAGTCCGCGCAGCGTCGTCGCCCCTTCGGACCGGTTCCTCCGCTCGATCACGCGCAGGATCAGCGCAACGGCAACGACGAGTCCCGCCGGTCGTCCCGCTGTTGCCATGATGCCGACGAGTCCCGCCCAGAAGTAGCGATCCTTCTCGATGAGATAGAACGCGCCGATGGCGGTCGCCACGAACAGCGCGTCGGAGTACACGACACCGTAGAGGTACCAGCTGTAGGGATACACACACAGCACGACGACGGCGGTGAGAGCCACCTCGGGCGACACGGTGAGTCGCGCCCATTTCCGCAGCAGCACCATCGCGATCGCACCGCTCACCACGGTGACAACGGTGCCGGTGATGTAGATGCTCGGGAACACCCAACTCAACAATCCGACGACGATCGGATACGTGGGCCAGAACGCGACGGAGGATTGGACGCCCGGGTAATAGACGTAACCCTCTCGGACGATCGTTCGGTACCACTCGGCATCCCAACGAGCGAAACCACCGAACCACCTGTCCCCCACGCCGGGACGCAACGGAAAGAACGAGTCATGGGTGAGGTGGTTGTTGCCGAACCAGATCGCGATCCACACGAGCACCCCGACCGCCGCGAAGACCACCAATGGCGACCACCACGTATCGATCCATCCCCGCTCGCCCCGCGAACCTGGGTCTGCAGGAGTGCGACGACGCGCGGCGACGCGACGTCGGAGCGACTCTCGTGGAGCCAGCGCAGTGGAAGTGATGTCGGCCATGTTCGTCATGGTCCACCCCCCCGGGGGACCACGAGGAACGCTAGCCGGGGTGGGTGTGGCAGCGAGAGAGACGTGACACTTCCGGGAACACCCGTAGCCTGCCCGTGATGATCTGCGTTGACGCCGACCGGGTGACGATGACCCGCCCGGGCCGCCCCCTCTTCACCGAGGTCTCACTCACCGTCTCCACCGGCGATCGCCTCGGCATCGTCGGCTTCAACGGGACGGGAAAGTCAACGTTGCTGTCGGTTCTCACCGGTGAGGTCAGTCCCGAATCCGGGACCGTTCGCCACGGTCGCGACGTTCGGATCGCGTCGCTCCCCCAGCGACCTGAACTCCCTCCCGGAACCGTGCTCGCCGCGGTCGAAGCAGTGGCGGAACAGGAATGGGAGGCCGCCGCCGTCCTCGACCATCTCGGCATGGCGTCACTCTCGAACGCCGACACGTCGCGACTCTCCGGCGGACCGGCGAAGCGGGTCGCCCTGGCCCAGGCACTCGTCGCCCCCAGCGATCTCCTGGTGCTGGACGAACCGACCAACCATCTCGACATCGACTCCATCGCATGGCTCGAGGACCGCCTCGACAGTTACCGCGGTGGGCTCATCGTGGTGACCCACGATCGGCATGTCCTCGATCGCGTGACGAACCGAGTACTCGAATTGGATCGAGGGCACTCCTATCTTCACGATGGCGGCTACGCCGGATACCTCGAGGGTCGCGCCATCCGAGAAGAGCACGCCGCGAGCCAGGAAGCGACGCGCAGGAATCTGGCCCGCAAAGAACTCGCGTGGCTCCGTCGCGGCGCACCGGCTCGCACCAGCAAGCCGAAAGCCCGCATCGAGAGTGCGACCTCGCTCATCGAAACTCGTTCGGAACCGCCCGCGCGCTCGGGGATCCCCGACCTCTGGTTCGGGACCCCTCGACTTGGCGACAACGTCGTCGAACTCGACCAGGTCGCGTTCGCCCACGAGAACCACCCGCCGCTGTTCAGCAACGTCGAACTCCTCCTCGACAATCGCGAACGTCTAGGACTGGTCGGACCCAACGGGGCCGGAAAGTCGACCCTCCTCGACCTCATCGCTGGACGACGATCACCGACCACGGGCACAACCCAGGTCGCCTCCACCGTTCGCATCGCGCACTACGACCAAATCGGCGTCGTTCTCGAACCCAACCACCGCGTCCGAGAGGCGATCACCGGTGGCCATCGCGAACCGGATTGGCAGGACGCTGCACTCCTCGAATCGTTCTGGTTCGACGGAGACGCGCAATGGGCGCCCATTGCGTTGCTATCGGGCGGCGAACGGCGGCGCCTCCAACTACTCCTCGTGCTGGCCCAGAAACCGAACGTCCTTCTCTTGGACGAACCGACGAACGATCTCGATCTCGACACGCTTCGAGTACTCGAGGAGTTCCTCGACGATTGGCCCGGAGCGCTCATCGTCGTCAGTCACGATCGAGCATTCCTCGAACGAACCGTGTCCGACGTGATCGTCATGGACGGGGCGTCCGTCCCGTCGCGACGACCCGGCGGGTACGCGGCGTGGGAGGAGCAACGCCGCGCCTCGATGGTCCGAGGGCGCATCGCCGACCCCAAGTCCCGGAAAGCGCGACCTGCTCGCACACCGGCGACACCGACCACACCGGCGACCCGTTCCCCGAGCACCCTTCGGTTCCTCCTCAAAGACGTCGAGAAGGATCTGAAGCGATTGACGAAGGCGAAGGAACGACTCGAGGAGAAGGTTGCTGATCTCGCGCTTTCCGGCGACCACGTGGGACTGGCCGAGTCGGGGGCGGAATTGACCGCATTGATCGCCGAGATCGAGGTCGCCGAGGAATCGTGGCTCAAACTGTCGGACGAAGCGGACCGGGCCTCGAACTGACCGTTCGTCGATCACCGGTAGATTCTTCCCCCGTGACCGACGTCGAGACCCCATCTGAGGCGCTCCACGAGCTGCGCCGAGCGCGACGCCACAACCGACTCTCCGAAGTCCACTGGATCGATGCGTTGTATCGCGTCTACATGGTTGGTCTCGCGGCGGTGATCTTCGTCCTGTTCGCGGTGAGCCGACTTCCCGAGAACCGCCTCACCGACGAAGAGGCGTTGACGTTCGCCAATCAGGCGCCGATGTGGATCGGTCTCGGCTTCGCCGTCGCCGTCGGAATCGGCCTGCGCTCCGGAGGGCGCGGTGGCCCCCTCGTCCTCGAAGCACCCGTCGTGATGCACGAACTCAATGCACCGGTGCCGCGCGAGTCGGTGGTTCGCGGTCCAGCGATCAAGCAACTGCGATTCATGGCATTCGCCGGCGCAGTGGTCGGAGCGATCATCGGGGAGGTGTCGGCCTACCGGTTACCGGTCAACCCCGCCGCCGCCATCGCCTGTTGTGCATTGTCCTTCGCACTCGCCGGCGTGCTCGCATCAGCCACGGCGCTGGCCGCGTCGGGACGGCGCTTGCGCTGGTGGCCCGCCAACATCGTGGCCGCAGCGCTGATCGGTTGGTCGGTTCTTGATGTTCTCGGTGAGCGCACCACCTCTCCCCTGACGCTGTTGGCGCAGATCACGGTGTGGCCCATCACCTTCAAGGCCATCGCTCTCGTCAGCATCGTTCTGGTCGGCATCGTGGTCTGGCTCGGACTCTCCCGAATCGGTGACCTCTCCATCGAACACGCTCTCCGTCGCGCGGGGCTCGTTGCCCAACTGCGATTCGCCGTCACCCTGCAAGACGTTCGCACGGTGGTACTTCTCCGTCGTCAGTTGTCCCAGGAGAACCCTCGACTCCGCCCATGGATCCGGATCGGCCGATCGAAACGCAAGGGCATCGTTCCTCCCACCTGGAAACGCGATTGGCAGAGTTATCTACGGTTCCCACTGCCCCGGCTCCTGCGCATGGCGATGCTCGGAGTCGTCGCCGGGCTCTCGCTCGGAGCGTTGTGGCGCGGCACCATCCCCATGGTCATCGTGGCGGGACTCGCGCTCTACATCGTGGCCTACGACGCATCGGAACCGACAGCACAAGAGGTCGACCACCCCACTCGCTGGGAGAGTTTCCCCGATCCGCCCGGAACACTCATTCTGCAACACGTCGCGGCCGCGTTCGTCGTGATGGCATTCGTGTGTCTCATCGCCGCTGCAGCGTCGCTCGTCTTCATTCCCTTCGCGGTGGTCTGGAAACTCACGCTGATCATGATCGTGCCGGTCGCAATGGCGTCAGCATGTTCGGCGATGATCAGCACCGCTCAGGGTGCGCCCGACGTGGCCGGTCTCGCTGGTCTCGGGCCCGATGTCATGGGATGGCTCATGATCGCCCGCCTCGTGATCCCCCCGGCGATCACGATCATCGCTCTCCTCCCCCTCCTCGGCGCTGGGTCCGACCCCGCCGCCATCAACACCACCAAGGTCGGCAATGCAACGGTGTACTCACTATTCGCCGTCGGCGGTGCCATCCTGTACCTGCGCACACGGAAGCCGAAGCACCTGTGACCTCACCATTCGCACTCCCCAAACAGCCACCGACGCCGGCCACCGAACCGCGTCTTCGACCCGATGCGGCATTGCAGACGCTCGACCTCTCGAAGGACTACGGCGACGGCATGGGGCTCATGACCGAACTCGACCTTGTCATCGACAAGGGAGAACTCGTCATGTTGGTCGGACCGAACGGCGCCGGGAAGTCGACCTTCCTCGGCCTCGCTGCGGGAATGCTCGAACCGTCCAACGGTTGGGCCTTCATCGCCGGAAGCCCCGCGGGCACCGTGACCGCTCGCGCCGCACTCTCCTATCTCCCCGATAACCCGGTGTTGTACGACGATCTCAGCCTGGGCGAACACATCGAATACATCGCCCGTCTCCACAAGACGGTGGACTGGCAGGACTATGCCGATGACCTCGTCGACATGTTCGGACTCGGCGATCGCATCGACGATCTCCCGTCACGGTTCAGTCGTGGTCTCAAACAGAAGACGGGCCTCATCCTCGGCCTGATTCGCCCGTTCACGGTGATGCTCGTCGACGAACCCTTCGTCGGACTCGACACCCCCGGCCAGGAGACACTCGTCGAGATCATGAGCGATGTCGTGGCCCAGGGCGCATCGGTCATCTGCTCCACCCATCAACTCGATCTCGTGCCGAGCGCGACTCGTTGCATCGGTCTTCGTGACGGCGAACTCGCCTACGACGGTCCTGCGACCGCAGAGAAGATCCGCGAACTCGTCGGCGGCGAGTAAGTGGCCGAAACCCCGTACCGCAAGGGCATCCTTTCCGAACCCCTCGATCTCGACGGCGACGCGCCGCGCTCTCGTCAACGACCCCCCACCGTCGCTGCGACTCCGGGACTCGAGGTCGAAGTACGAGGCACCCACGTGTGGGGCGTCGTCGTGGAATGCGACTCCTCCTTCGTCACCATCAGGGATCGGCAGGGCCGCGACCACAAGATTCGACTTCGCGACGGGGCATTCGACGTCAAAGGACGTCAGGTCTCACTCGCTCGACCGAAATCGTCGGCAACCGCCGCCGCCTCGCGTACGGCATCGGGTTCGGTCGCCGTGCCGACCGCCCCGGCGAGAATGGCCCGTGCCAGTCGGCTCCTCGTCGAGGGTGTTCACGACGCCGAACTCGTCGAGAAGGTCTGGGGCGACGACCTGCGAGTTGAAGGGGTCGTCGTCGAACTCCTCGACGGTGCGGACAATCTGCTCGAAATCGTTCGGGCCTTCGGTCCACGAAGCGGTCGAAGGCTCGGGGTCCTCCTCGATCACCTTGTCGACGATTCGAAGGAGTCGCGGATCGCCGACGGAATCGATCATCCGGATGTCCTCGTGACCGGTCATCCCTACGTCGACATCTGGGCGGCGGTGAAACCCTCGGTCGTTGGAATCGATGCATGGCCGGAAGTACCGAAGGGCCAACCATGGAAAGAGGGCGTCTGTTCCGCACTGGGAGTGTCTGACCCGCGATTGTTCTGGAAGAAGATCCTGAACTCGGTGTCGTCCTATGCCGATCTGCAACCGCCACTCGTCGGCGCAGTGGAACAACTCATCGACTTCGTGACGGAGCCTTCCTAACCGACGCCGAATCGACACACTCACCCATGACGGGAGAGGAAGTCGACGACAGCGCCCGTGAATGCGTCATTCCGGTCACCCGCCACCATATGACCCGCACCGGAGACGTCGACGAACTCGACCTCGGGGAATCGTTCACAGAAACGCTGCGCACCTTCGGCGCTGACGAGATCACTCACGCGTCCTCTGACCAACATCATCGGCACACCGTCATCGAGGATCCGGCGCACGGCGGCGTGGAGACGATCTTGATCGGTCACCTCGGCGGGACCCATATCCGCCACACCCTCACCACCACCGGCGAACGCAGGATCCCAATGCCAGTACCACCGGCCGTCTCGTTCGCGAACGTTCTTGCGGAGGCCATCCAAGTTCGATGGCCGCGGACGATGAGGGTTGTACGCCGCCACCGCGTCAGCGACTTCATCGAGTGATCCGAATCCTTCGTGCGCCTTCGACGTCATGAACGACGCAATCCGGTTGGATCCGGCCGATTCCATCTCGGGGATGATGTCGACGAGGACGACACCACGAACGCAACCGGGGTTGACCTCACCGGCGAGCAACATCGACGTGAACCCGCCGAGCGACGCGCCGATCACGAACGGCGACTGATCGAGTGAGGAGACGACCGCGTTGGTATCGCGAACAAAACTAATGAGCCGATAATCGCCATCACTCGCCCACTCCGAATCGCCGTGTCCACGGAAGTCGAGTGTGAGCGAGCGCCACCCGCGATCGGCGAGCACCTCGGACGTTCCTGTCCATGAGTGTCGGGTCTGCCCGCCACCGTGGAGCAACAACACCGGTGGAGCCGATGCCGGCCCACGTTCATCGCCCACCAAGGTGAGTCCGTCCGCCCCCGTCAGTTCGAATGTCCGCATCGAGTTGACGCTACCGGTCGTGGGACTTCGGTAGCGTGCCCTCCATGACCGACTCCGCCGTGACCTACGAACTCCGAGACCGCGTTGCCCTCATCACCCTCGACGACGGGAAGGCCAACGCCATCAGCCACGACATCGTCGATGGTCTCCATCACGCCTTCGACCGCGCCCGATCCGAAGCGGGGGCCGTCGTGCTCGCCGGTCGGCCCGGACGATTCTCCGCTGGCTTCGACCTCTCCGTCATGACCTCGAGTCCAGAGGCGGCGCGCAATCTCCTCAAGGCCGGTGCCGATATCGCCATCGAGATCCACGAGTTCCCGATGCCGGTCGTCATCGCATCGACCGGTCATGCGCTCGCCATGGGGGCCATCCTGCTCATGGCCGCCGATGTTCGAATCGGAGCGGAGGGCACCTACAAGATCGGGCTCAACGAGGTGGCCATCGGAATGCCCGTCCCCAAATTCGCGGTCGAATTGGCGAGGACCTCGCTGTCACATGCCGCATTCACTGCAGCGGTCAATCACGCCACGGTCTACGACCCGCAGGGTGCGGTTGCCGCCGGTTACCTCGATCAGGTGGTGGCCGAGGACGCCGTCATCACCACCGCCATCGCCCATGCCGCCGATCTCGCCGAACGACTCGACGCCGACGCGTTCGTCCAGACCCGCGGCAACTGTCGCGGCGCGTCACTCGAGCTGATTCGCGCCGGTCTTGCCTCCGACATCGCCTCGTTCGTGGTGAAGGTGCCGGAAGGTTGATCAGTCGATCGGTTGCTGTCGCTTCGGCCCTGATTGCCTGACACTTTCGGCTCGTCCCGGGCCAACGATTCGATACACGGTGAAGAAGACGACGGCTCCGACGGTGACGAGCACACTCCATCGCAGGAGTGGGTTCTGTCGCTCCGATCCCGCCGTGAGGAGATGGATCGTCGCCATCGCGTAGAGCGGATAACTCAGAAGGTGCACTCCACGCCAGACCGAGAGTGGGAGTCGCCTCTTCAGCAGCGATGTGAGTTCCACGGCCACCAACAGATAGAACGCGACGATGCCCCATGCCATGGCCAGCGGTTTCCACGACGACGCGAACGGCACGAAGGCTTGGGTCAGGGTGTAGCCGTATTCCGACGACATCCAGGGATCGAACGACAACGTCACGAAATGCGCAATGGTGAAGAGCACCGCGAGTCCACCGAGGAATCGATGGACATCCAGGAGCCAAGGACCCGGTGTTCGGCGTCCGAGCGCTCGGGTCGAGAGTGCCAAGCCCCACAACACCGCCAACGCGAGCAGCGCCCAGGCCACGATCCCGGTCGAGCGGGACACGTACCACCACACCTTCGTTGCCCCGAAGATCACATCAGACATTGGAGGAACGACCTCGGATCACGGACCGAGCGTAGGTCCATCCACAACGAACCTCTCGAATTCCCCGACCATCGTCAGCGTTCCGTTGTCCTCGATCAACAGCGCCGCAAGACCAGCCTCGTCGAGGATCCGACGGCCTTCGGAGGCACCAGCGATCAACGCCGCTTTGGCATGCACCTCGCCCCAGGCCGCCGAACTCGACACCACCGTGACGCTGGCGACGCCACTCTCCGAGGGTCGCAGAGTCCTCGGATCGAGCAGGTGATGCGAGATTCCCGTCGCCGTCGTCCATGATCGGCGCAATCGGGAACTCGTGGTGACGGAACCCTCGCCGATCCCCAGCGTCATGAGGTCGGAACCCGGGCGGAACGGGTCATCGACGATCACGGGCCATCCACCACCTGCGAC
>CAZMJK010000044.1:0-10610 GCA_964566555.1 uncultured Bifidobacterium sp.
TCCCCGAGGTCGTCGAGTACGACGAGGGCATGTTGCAGTGGGGCCTCTACGCCGCAACCCTGCGACTGCCCTTCCTTCCCACTCGGGCCGGTCTCGGCTCCGACGTGGTGAAGAACGATCCGAGCCTCCGTACCGTCACGTCGCCCTACGCCGACGGGGAGGAACTCCTCGCCGTTCCCGCCCTGAACCTCGACGCCGCGTTCGTGCACCTGAACCGGGCCGATGAGCGGGGCAACGCGCAATTCCTCGGCCCGGATCTCTACTTCGACGACCTGTTCCTGGGTGCTGCGGCGGTCGGCCGTCGTTTCCTCTCGGCCGAGAAGATCGTCCCCACCGAGGAACTGCTCGCCAACGGCAGCATCCACACCATGAAGATCAACCGATCGATGGTCGACGGCGTGATCGAGGCACCGAACGGAGCCCATTTCACGAACTGTCAGCCCGACTACGAACGTGACGAGGCGTTCCAGAAGGAGTACGCCAACGCCGCCAAGGACCCAGAGTCCTGGCAAGCGTTCGTCGAGACCTATCTCTCCGGCTCCGAAGCCGAGTACCAGAAGGCGGTGGCCAGCCGATGAGTGATGCAACCCTCGGTGAGATCTGTGTCGTCGCCGTCGCCGACACGTTCCGCGGCGACGGGGAGATCTTCGCGTCGGGAATGGGGACGATCCCCATGCTCGGTGCGCGCCTGGCCCGGGCCACCTTCGAACCCGATCTGCTCGTCAGCGATGGTGAGGCCTTCTTCGTCGCCAACGATCTGCCCGTCGGCGGTACCGACAAGAAGATCGAGGGTTGGATTCCGTTCCGCTCGGTGTTCGACACGCTGTGGGGCGGTCGCCGCCACGTCGTGATGGGTGCCAGCCAGATCGATGCCTACGGGAATCAGAACATCGCCAACATCGGCGATTGGAATCGACCGAAATCGCAGTTGCTCGGAGTTCGGGGAGCTCCGGGGAACACGATCAACCACACGACCTCGTACTTCATCGGCAATCAGACCGACCGCGTGTTCGTCGAGAAGGTCGACACGGTGTCGGGGATCGGTTACGACCGAGCCGCGCAATTGGGCGACTGGGTGAAGGCCCACCACGAACTGCGTCGGGTCGTCACCAACCTCGCCGTCTACGACTTCAACACCCCTGATCACCGCATGCGGGTGGCATCGTTGCATCCGGGAGTCTCGATCGACGATGTCACGGCGGCGTGCGCGTTCGAACTGGTGATCCCCTCGGATCTCCCCACCACCCGTCTTCCGACCGATGAGGAACTGCGGGTGCTGCGTGAGGTGCTCGACCCGAAGTCGTTCCGCGATCGCGAACTCCCGGCGGCCTGATGCACCCCGCACTCTCCACCCCGCTGCTCGAACTGCTCGGGTCGACCTATCCGATCGTCCAGACCGGCATGGGTTGGGTGGCCGGCCCGAAACTGGTGTCGGCGACATCGAATGCCGGCGCCTTCGGCATCATCGCGTCGGCGACGATGACCTACGACGAACTCGTCGTGGCGATCGCCGAGACGAAGAAGCGCACCACCAAACCCTTCGGTGTGAACATGCGCGCCGATGCCGATGACATCAAGGATCGTCTCAAACTGCTCGTCGCCGAGGACATCCCGGTGGCCGCGTTCGCCCAGGCGCCGAAGAAGGACCTCATCGAGTACCTGCACGATCACGGCATCAAGGTCATGCCCTCGATCGGTGCCAAGCGTCATGCCGAGAAGGTCATGGAATGGGGTGTCGACGCCGTGCTCGTCCAGGGTGGCGAAGGTGGCGGTCACACCGGTTCTGTCCCGACCTCGTTGTTGCTGCCCGAGGTCGTCGATGTCGTCGGCGGTCGCGTGCCGGTCGTCGCTGCGGGCGGGTACTTCGACGGTCGCGGACTCGTCGCCGCCCTCGCGTACGGTGCGAGTGGCATCGCCATGGGCACCCGTTTCCTGCTCACCTCTGATTCGGCGGTGCCGATGGAGGTCAAGAAGCAGTACCTGGGCACACCGGTCACCGGCACGCTGGTGACGACCAAGATCGACGGCGCCCCCCACCGCGTGATCCGCACCAAGCTGGTCGATCAGATGGACGGCGCGTCGGCCATCACCGCCGTTCCGAAGGCAGTTCTCAACGCGTCCCGTTTCCGCAAGTACACGGGCCTGTCGTGGGTGCAGATGGCCAAGGAAGGCCTCGCCATGAAGAAGCGGATGGACATGCCGTGGGCCGAGGTCATCATGGCGGGCAATACGCCGATCCTCACCAAGGCCACGCTCGTGGACGGCGAACTCGATGCCGGCATCCTGCCCACCGGCCAGGTGGTCGGGGTCATCGACGATCTCCCGAGTGCAGCAGAGGTCGTCGACCGAATCGTCGCCGAAGCCGAAGCGACCTTGGATCGACTCGCCGGCCGCCGACCTGGTTCCTGAACCGTCTCCTGGAGGATGCAATGACCACGATCATCGATGGACCCGATGCGGTTCGCGCTGCGGTGGGTAGTCACCTCGGCTACAGCGATTGGCTGACGATCGATCAAGACCGCGTGAACATGTTCGCCGATGCCACCGGCGATCATCAGTGGATCCACGTCGATCCCGAGCGAGCCAAGGACGGTCCGTTCGGCGCCGCGATCGCGCACGGGTACCTCACGATGTCCTTGTCGAACTACTTCCTTCCCCAGATCGTCGAGGTCCAGGGGTTCTCCGCCGGCATCAACTACGGCGTGGACAAGGTTCGCTTCCCCTCGCCGGTCAAGGTCGGTGAGCGGGTGCGCGCTGGTGCCGAACTCATCGAGGTCACCGACGTGAAGGGTGGTCTGCAGACGCTCATGCGGGTCACCATCGAAATCGATGGCAACGATCGCCCGGCCTGTGTGATCGACGCCATCTCTCGCTGGTTGGTCTGACTCGTTCAAGGGGGAACGACATGTTCAATCCGATCGGTCCGCTCTCGGCGGGGGACGAATGGTTCCATCATCAGATCGTCGACACCGTTGCGGTCGTCGGCACGAGTGATCTGGCGTGGACGGAGAAAGTTTGCGCCATGGCCATGGCCAAGGACGGAAGCCTCCAGTTGGGATTCGGCCTTGGCAAGTACACGAATCGCAATGTGATGGATGCCTACAGCGGGGTCTCCCGAGGTCGCGAGCAACTCACTGTTCGCATGAGCCGCCGGCTGTCCGATGCTCCGGAACTGCTCGGCGGGGGGCCGATCCGGTACGAGATCGTCGAACCGCTGAAGAAGATCCGTTTCGTCCTCGAGCCCAACGACGTACAACCCATCGCGTTCGACTGGCTGTTCGAGAGCATCATTCCGCCGATGGTCGAGGAGCGCACGCACAACCGTTCCACCTTCCGTGTCGCATCGGAACTCGTTCGCTATCACCAGATCGGCACCTGCAGCGGCTGGGTCGAGGTCGATGGTGTGCGCACCGAGATGGATCCCGACACGTGGGTCTCGACTCGTGACCATTCCTGGGGAGTTCGCTACGACGTCGGTGAACCACCGACCGACATGGAACCGCAGCGGGGCCTCGATGGAGGTCAGTTCCAGTTCTTCTGGAGTCCGATCCTCATGGAACGCCCCGATGGGAGCCACTACGGACTCTTCTTCAACGTGGCCAAGACCATGTTCCCCGGCTTCCTGCAGAAGAATGTCACTGCGATCATCGAGGAGACCGACGGATCAGTCACGCATATGGCCGATGTCGAACAGGACTTCGTCTACAACACCTCCAACCGTCGTCTCGAAGGCGGCCGCATCCTCGCCACCATGAGCGATGGATCGGCCCGCACCTTCGAAGTGGAGGTGCTCGGCGAAACGGGCTTCCATCTCGGGGCCGGCCTCTACTTCGGTTGGAACGGGCATCATCACGGTGAATGGCGAGGGGAGTTCAATCTCGAAGGAGAGCGAATCGCCGACTGCACCGAACCCGAGATCGCCCGCAAGCTTCATCAGATTCGCGATACGACGGTGCGCGTGACGGACCCGATCGGTGGCGGAGTGGGATACGGAAATATGCAGCCCATCGTGGTGGGCGCATGGCCCGAACTCGGCCTCAGTGCCGAGTCATCATTCATGTGAGGATGCGATGCTGACCTACAACGAGGGCGAACCGTTTCCCGGCGTCGTCGGACGGACACTCGAGGAGTCGGTACAGGCCTATCCCGATGTGGTGAAGCCCGCGCCAGGTACGCCGAATGTGGTGTTCGTCCTGCTTGACGATGTGGGCTACGCGCAGATCGGGTGTTTCGGTTCAGATATCGAGACACCCAATTTCGATCGTTTGGCCTCACATGGGCTCCGATATCGCAGTTTCCACACCACGGCGATGTGCTCACCCACTCGCGCCTGCCTGCTGACCGGCAGGAATCAGCACACCACTGGGATGGGTGGTATCGCAGACAACGCAACGGGCTTCCCGGGGTTCGATGGACGTATCAACAAAGACACGGGATTCCTCTCGGAAGTGCTCCGTGACAACGGATTCGCGACGATGGCCGTGGGCAAATGGCATCTCGCGCCGCGCGAGGAAACCGATCTCGCGTCGTCACGCAAGCGGTGGCCTCTCGGTCGAGGTTTCGAACGGTTCTACGGTTTCATGGGCGCAGAGGCGAATCAGTATGCGCCCGACCTTGTCTCGGACAACCATTTCGTCGAGCAGCCGTACTCGGCTGAGGATGGCTACCACTTGACTGAGGACCTCGTCGGTCGTGCCATCGAATTCATCAACGATCTTCGGAACGTCACCGTTGACAAACCCTTCTTCCTGTACTTCGCTCCGGGCGCATGTCATGCGCCGCATCAGGCACCGAGGGAGTTCATCGATCGGTACGCCGGAAAATTCGACATGGGCTGGGATGAATGGCGAGCAGCAACTCATCGACGCCAGATCGATCTCGGGATCCTCCCACCGGGGACGGAACTCACGCCCCGCCCAGAGTGGATCCAAGAGTGGGCAACACTTCCCGAGGTCGAGCGACGCGCCTATGCCCGAATGATGGAGGTCTACGCCGGCTTTCTCACACATACCGACCATCACATCGGTCGACTCATTGATCATCTTGAATCACTCGGGGAATTGGACAACACGATCTTTCTGGTGATGAGTGATAACGGCGCATCGCCAGAGGGGGACAAGCACGGCGCCTTCAACTCGGTGTCGTGGTACAACGGGGTGCCGCTCACCCTCGAAGCCGTGCTCCCGAACATCGACCTTCTCGGTTCGCCGGAGTCGCACGGGCATTACCCGTACGGATGGGCCCACGCTGGCAATACGCCGTTCCAACGCTGGAAACGAGAGTGCCACGAGGGCGGTGTCGCCGATCCGCTCATCGTTCATTGGCCCGCCGGCACCAGTGGCACCGGCGAGGTCCGCGGCCAGTATCTCCACGTGATCGACATCATGCCGACCGTCCTTGATGCACTTGGTATCGAGATGCCGAATGTGATCGAAGGGGTCCCGCAGAAACCGATCGAGGGGAAGAGTCTCCTCGAGACCTTCGACGTCCCCGACTCCCGAAGCCAACGGACGACTCAGTACTACGAATTGCTTGGTTGTCGAGCGATCTACCATGAAGGTTGGAAGGCCGTCGCCTATCACCCGATGCGAGGTCAACTCTATGTGCCGGGCAGTGATCCCGATATCGCCTTCGATGACGATCAGTGGGAGCTCTACCACGTTGCCATCGACTTCTCGGAGAGCAACGATCTCGCCGCGACGCATCCGGAGAAGTTGCGTGAACTGATCGATCGTTGGTGGGCCGAAGCCGGTGCACACGGTGCGTTGCCCCTGCACTCGAGTCGACCGGTGCAGGTCGAGCGTCCCGCTCATTACGCACTGCGATCGCGGTACGTCTATCGACCGGGTGCCCCGGTCGCGACACCCGCCGCGGTCGATGTTCGACATCGACCGTCGCTCACGATGGCCGATGTGGACTACGACGCCGCTGACGAGGGGGTGCTCGTTGCTCATGGCGGACGTTTCGGAGGGTACGCGTTGTACATGCAAGACAATCGTCTTCACTATGTGCACAACTTCCTCGGTGCGCAACGATCCCGGGTGTCATCCCCCCTGCTTCCCGAAGGGCGTCATTCCCTCGGCTACTCCTTCACGCCAACTGGCCAATTCGCGGGCACGGTTGACCTGTTGGTCGATGGTGAGGTCGTGGCGAGCGGTGAGATTCCGCAGACCACGATCTACTCGTACCATCTGTTCGGCGAGTACTTCTGTATCGGTTTCGACGATGGCACTCCGGTTGATGACACCTACGTCGCGCCCTTCCACTTCACCGGCACCGTGGACACCGTCGTCGTCGATGTGTCGGGCACGCCGTTCCGGGACCTCGCCCTCGAACTCGAAGCATTCTTCGCTTCGCAATGAACTGGTCCAAGTGAGTCAGCCCGTCACATTTCGCCGTCAAGGGGAACCCGAACTTCCTCCGACCTGGCCTCAGGGCTTTCCGTCCGCGTTCCATGTGCTGGCCAAACCCACCGGAGCGATCTGCAATCTCGACTGCACCTACTGCTTCTTTCTCTCGAAAGAGCAGTTGTATCCGGGCGATCGCTTCCGCATGGACGACGACCTCGTTCGCCGCTATCTCACTCAGCTCATCGAGGCCCACCGCACCCGCGAGATCACCATCGCGTTCCAAGGGGGTGAGCCCACGCTCATGGGCGTGGCGTTCTACCGACGACTCGTGGCGTTGGCCAAGGAACTCGCCGGCCCGCAGCGAGTGCTCGAGTTCACCCTGCAGACGAACGGAACGCTGCTCGACGACGAATGGTGCGAGTTCCTGGCGTCCGAGAACGTGCTCGTGGGCCTCTCCCTCGACGGACCGGCTCCACTCCACGACGCCTATCGCGTGGACAAGCAGGGCCGCCCCACCTACGAACGGGTGAAGGGGGCGTGGGAACTGCTGCAACGCCATGACGTGGCCACCAATGTGCTGTGTTCGGTGCATGCCGCCAACGCCGACCACGCCCTCGAGGTCTATCGCCACTTCCGCGACGATCTCGGCGTGCGTTTCCTCCAGTTGATCCCCATCGTCGAACGGGTGACACCGGACCTGATCGAGCGGGCTGATGCCGGTTGGGGAGAGCGAGCGTCGGATCGTCCGCTCTACGTGCAGGACGGAGCCATTGTGACCCAGCGCTCGGTGACGTCTGAACAGTGGGGGAGGTTCCTGATCGAGATCTTCGACGAATGGGTGCGAAGCGACGTCGGTGAGGTCTTCGTGCCGTCGTTCGACGCAGCGCTGGCGGCGTGGATCGGGGTGGCATCGCCCATGTGCATCTTCTCCGAGACCTGCGGCACCGCCGTCGCGCTCGAGCACAACGGAGACGTGTATTCCTGCGATCACTATGTCGAACCCGACTATCTGTTGGGGAACATCGTCGATGAGCATCTTGCTGCGCTCGTGGGATCGCCGAAGCAACGTGCCTTCGGGCAGGCCAAGGCGTCGACGCTCCCCAGGCAGTGCGTGTCATGCGAGGTGCGGTTCGCCTGTCACGGTGAATGCCCCCGCAATCGTTTCCTCCGTACCGATGATGGTGACGAGGGACTCAACTATCTCTGCGCCGGCTATTTCGCCTTCTTCACCCATATCGATCGACCGATGACGGTCATGGCCGATCTGCTTCGCGCCGGACGCGACGCTGGCGAGGTCATGTCGATCCTCGCCAGCGACCAGTGACCTGTAGTTGGTGACCAGCGCGCTGGTCGGATCAGGAATCGGATCGAGCGATGGCCCTCTCGTCGGTCCCGAGGTACGACGCGATGACCGCCGGATCGTTGCGGATGGCGGCGGGTTCGCCTTCGGCGATGACGCAACCGGCTTCGAGGCAGTAGATCCGATCGGAGATCGCCATCACCATCGGCATGTCGTGTTCGATGATGAGGATCGATGCGCCGAGTTCGCGGCGGATCGACTCGATGAGTGGTCCGAAGGCTTCCGTTTCTCGCTGGGCCACACCGGCGGTGGGCTCATCGAGAAGGAGCAATTCGCTGTCGAGGGCCAGCAACGCGCCGAGTTCGACGATACGGCGCGAGCCGGTCGACAGTTCGCCGAGCAGCGAATCCGCGTATCGGGAAAGACCCAGGTAACCGATGATCTCGTTCGCTTGCGTGCGCTTGCGCCGTTCCCGTTGGGGTGACGGGGGCAATGACAGCATCGATGGCACGAGCAGCGATCGTTCACGGGCCTCGAGCGCGACCATCAACGTCTCTCGCACGCTGAGGGAGGAGAACAGTCTGGCGTTCTGGAAGGCGCGTCCCATTCCCAGTCGGGCTCGACGGGGCGAGGAGAGTTTCGACACTTCGGTGCCGAACAGTTCGATACTTCCCGTCATCGGAACGAAGCCACTGATGGCGTTCATCAGCGTGGACTTGCCCGCACCGTTGGTGCCGATCAGTCCGACGATCTCGCCCGGACGCACGGAGATCGACGCCTTGTCGACTGCGACGCGTCCGCCGAAGCGCACCGAGACCTCGGAGGTGACGAGTGGCATCGTGCTGGCCTCGTCGTGGGTCTTCACCGTGGCCAACGAACCCACCGAACCCGATTGCGTGTTCCGCTTCGGCTCCCAGCCCGATCGCATCGCCAGCCAGTTGAGCAGCATGTCTCGACCGCTGTGCAGGATCGAGATGAGGCCACCGGGGAAATAGAGGAGCACGACGAGCATGCCGATGCCCGAGGCGAACAACTTCACCTGGGGCGTGCCGTCGAAGACGATCGGCAACGCGATGATGACGATGACGCCGAGAACGGCACCGGTGATCGAGGCGATGCCGCCGACCACGGCGACGGCAACGACGCGGAGCGATTGCTCGACATCGAACCATCCGGTGTTGGGACTGATCTCCGCTTGTGCCGACAGCAACGGCAGAAGTCCGCCGGCGAGAGCGGCGAGACCGCCGGAGATGGCGAACGCAAGAATCTTCTTCGCCGTGGGCGACACCGTGTACGCCGCGGCCGTGAGTTCGTTATCGCGTACGGCGATGATCGATCGACCGACGCCGGTGCGACGGATCTGCCACACCAACAACAATGCGATCGCCATGGCCAACAGGCAGAACCAGTAGACGCCCCGGAAATTGGAGCCCTTCACCTGCCAGAACAGCAGGTGGTAGCCCTTGGCCCGCGTGACATTGAGGTCGGCGATGCCGCCTTCGCCCGACAGTCCACTGTTGAAGATCAGCCAACTGCGGACCATGAGGCCGAATCCGAGGGTGATGACGGCCAGGAACAGCCCCTTGATCCGCAACGCCGGCACACCCACGATGAGAGCGGCGATCACGCCGACCACGACACCGAAGAGGATGGCGATGGGGATGGGGAGACCCTGGGCGAACTTCACGGTGAAGTAGGCGCCGATGGCCACGAAGCCGAACTGGCCGAGCGACAACTGTCCCGCCCAACCGGTGAGCACGGTGACCGAAAGGGCGGCGATGATCCAGACCGGAATCTCCGAATAGGTCAGCCAGTCGGTGGGTTTGTCGAACATCAGCGGTAGGAGGAATGCGCCGGCCACCAAGAGCCCGATACCCGCGATGGTCGATGCCCGATACAGCGGGTGCTTGCGCAACTCCTCGTTCGCGGCGCGCATCTTGGTGGTGAGTTGCCATTCTCCCGAAGTCATACCGGCTGACTTGCCTCGTACGAGGATCAACAGGAGCAGGAGGAGGAAGATGGCCACCGTGTTGGTGCCGGCCGGCACGTCGCCAGTCTGGCCCCAGGTGACGAGCAGCATGTCGACGACGCCGACGACGATGCCGCCGAGAACGGTCCAGTTGAACGAGCGCATGCCACCGAACATGGCGGCGGCGAGTGAGAGCAGCAGCAGTTTCGGGCCCAACGCTGAGCTCACGGTGGCGATGTTGCCGCCCTGTACCGGAGCGATGAGGAGTGCGGCGATCACGGCCAACAGGCCGGCGAGGCCCCACACCTTGGTCGAGACCGAGCGGATCGAGATGCCGGCCAACTGCGCCGAGGGTGCATTGTCGGCGGTGGCTCGCACCTGGCGACCGAACTTCGACTTCTGCAGCAGCCACGTGAGGGCCAGCATCAGGATCGGGGCAGCGATGAGGATCGTGATCTGCGGTCCGGTGACGGTGACACCCAACGGCTCCCAGCGTCCGCTCAGCAGCGTCGGGTAACTCACGTTTCCGGTGAGGTCATCGGGGATGGGGAGTCGCAACTGCAGTAACTGGATGAGCTGTGTGATACCCAAGGTGGCCACGAACAACAGCAGTCTCGGTTGGGTGAACAATCGCCGCAGGATCAGTTCGGCGGCAACACCGAGGACGACACCGGACGCGAGAGCGAGCGGCATCGAAAGTGAATACGGAATGTCGTACTGCAGATACAGAAGCGCCATGGCATAGCCGCCGAAGGCGCCGATCTGCCCTTGGGCGAAGTTGATGACACCGGTGGCGCGGAAGATCAGCACCAAACCGAAGGCGACGAGGGCGTAGACGAGTCCTTGGACGACACCGGAGAAGACGATGTCGCCGCTGAGCGCGAGTCCGAACATGTCAGGCCCCCTCTCCACTCAGGAACACGGCCCGCAAGAGGTCATCGCGCTCCAACAACTCCTGGGCCGGACCTTCGAATCGGACCTGACCGCGCTC